>JBGSRE010000119.1:0-2191 GCA_041737755.1 Oligoflexus sp. | reverse complement strand
ACCTTCAATGCCAAACTTCGCTAATCACAAGGCGAGACGCCCGCTCACCCCCTGTCTCCTCAGTGTGGAGCAGGAATCCGGCTTGACCCCTTCCCCTCCTCTACAAGCTTAACTCGGGTTGAGGTAAGATGAGGGGGGACTTTAAAGCAGTACAAGGGGGGATGTGCCATGGCTTATGCTTCTTTTCGATGTCTGGTCGATGCGCCTTTGCCCAAGGTTTGGGAATCCATCTGTGAAACAGTCCAAAAGTCGCCCAATGCTCTGCCAGGGGCCACGGCTATCGCCGTTCAAAAGGATCAGCTTCAGCCGCGTCGGCTGAAACTCCACATCCATGATGTCGATCTCCAGGAAATCCTGATTCCGGACCCCGAGAAAGGTGAGATTACCCTTCGACTGGACGGCGGCCAGGCTCTCTATGGTGAACGCCGCTTTGCTGTGCGCGAAGACAAGACTTCGGCTAAGTTGATCATCGAATCCTCATTGAATTGGCAGGTGAGCGATAAGGATTTTGACCGTCGTTTGCATACTCTCCTTGATACCCTGGTTCGCGATATCGCCTTGGAAATAAAGTTACGATCCGAAACATGATTCCACTGACGGGATAGTTGTGACGGAGCAAGGCCCTGGTCAAGGCTTTCACAGTCTTTTGCATGGACACAGCTGGAATCCTGCGACTATGCTTGGGTCTGCCTAAGAGGGAGAGTTGTCATGCAGACCCGAACTTTGATCGCTCAGGAAATTGTCCAAGTCTTGCAATCGGCCGGTTTGCTCCGCGCCTTTCATATGCAAAATTCCAAACAAGCTTTTGCCTCCCATACCACTGACTCCAGAAAAGTTACGCAAGACGGGCTTTTTATCGCCTATCAGGGCGTCAGTTTTGATGCTCATACCGCCGTTTCCGAACTGCAAAAAAAATACCAAGGACTCGGTTTCATCGTTGAAAGACCCGAACATTTTCAGGCCATGCAGGCTGCCAACGCTTTTGTCTGTCAGGTCAGCGATAGTCGAGAAGCCTGGGCTTGGCTCGCCGCGCATTTGAACGGCAATCCGCATGACAAGCTACGCATGATAGGAATCACTGGCACCAACGGCAAAACCTCAACGGTATGGTTTATTCGGCAGCTTTTGCGGACGATCAACGAAGCTTGCCTTATTCTTGGCACCCTCGGTGTTTACTGTGGTGAGGAAAAATTTCCGGCGACACATACCACTCCGGATCCTGATGAACTTTTTCGGCAATTGGCCTTGGCAGTAGAAAAGGGCGTGACTTGGGCGGCGATGGAGGTGTCCTCGCATGCTGTGGTGCAACGTCGCATCGGGCCTTTGCGCTTTGCTGCCGCTGCTTTTACTAGTTTTTCTCGCGATCATCTCGATTTTCATCCGACGATGGAAGATTACTTTCAAGCAAAATGGCAGCTGTTTGCCCATCTTTTACAGCCAGAAGCGGTGGTTTGGATTGCTGATTGTGTGGAAAGCTGGTTGCCGGACACAGCATTTACCAGTGGCTTTCATTTTTACGGACCAGAACGTCAAGGCCGAACCTTGCAATCCGGTGATGCGACGTTTCAAATCAGCGCTATGAGCCTAGAGACGACTGAATTGACAATTCAAAAAGCTGGGCAGACCTGGAGGGGGCAACTGCCTTTCGGCGCTGATTTTGCGATCGCCAATTTCACGGCCGCTCTGCTCCTTCTGGATGGACTTCTGCCAGGTCGCATGATGGTTTCACAGTGGTCGGCTATTGCTCCCGTTCCAGGACGATTTGAGCCTGTGGCTGCTGCTTTTAGCTATGGCCTATCGATTATTGTCGACTACGCTCATACTCCTGATGCCTTAGAAAAGACCCTGCACAAACTTCGAGAACTCACCAAGGGACGACTCTGGGTGGTATTTGGCTGTGGAGGAGACCGCGACCGCGGCAAGCGACCCTTGATGGGGGCTGTGGCAGAACAAGAGGCCGATGTGATCATTGTGACTTCGGATAACCCTCGTTCGGAAGATCCACAGGCTATTCTGGACGAAATCAGCAAGGGCATAACTAAGTCAAATTATCACAAAATACTCGACCGTGAAGCCGCAATTCTTTATGCCATTCAAAAGGCCAGCCCGGGAGATAGCATTCTGATCGCCGGCAAAGGCCATGAAGATTATCAGATCATAGGCCAGCAAAAGCTGGATTTTGATGATCGAC
>JBGSRE010000009.1:0-5092 GCA_041737755.1 Oligoflexus sp. | reverse complement strand
CTCCTGGATGGTCGGCGATCTTGGTCGACATGAGTTACGGTCAATCCATCAGCGGCAGCTTCAATCTTGGCAATAGCTTACCCCTAAAGCAGCAGAATTATGGGCTGTCTATCGACTATGTCGGGGATTTGAAGGCGGGACTGTTGAAAATCGGCAATGAAAAGTTCAGTTTGGGTGGGGGTCTTTACACGGGACAAGTCACCTATAGTGCTGGGTCGACTCAAACCACGGGCGGCAATTTCTTTTTGACTCTGCGAACCGGCTGGATGGTCCTGCTCTCCAACAAAACCTGGATGATCCAACTGACTCCTGAATTCATCCTGTTTTCCCGGCTGGCTGCCGCCTCCTATTCTCAAACAACATTCGACGGAGAAAGCTTTCAATCGGCTTCTTTGTCGAATTTTGCTGGGAACGGTTCCATTCGTCTGCCAGTGTATCTAGGCAAAAAAATCAAGTGGAAACTGGGTAAGGCCGAACTTTTTTTGGGCGGCTCGTTGAGTCTTTTGATGCAGAATTTTTCCAGCAAAGTCGATACGGTGGTCGCCACCTCCCCCTCGACGGGCAAGGTGACGAAAATAGAGAAATCCAGCCAGGGTTCCTACCAGCTGCAAGCCATTTCCTTACAAATGCATATCACTTTTCTCATGTAAATCAGGGTGGGAAGCTAGCTGATTTGCTGAAGCTGGTGCCATCTTTCAATTTGTAAAGCACTGTGGCAGTTGGCCCAGAAGGCGTGCATTTAAACGATGCCGCAAAAGCAAGCTGACTGTAGGTCTGAGTACAACCCGTAATGGTCAAGCTTTCCAGACTGATGATTTCAGCGACCACGAGTCTATAGGGAGTGTCGGTACCGGGCAAAATGATAATATTTGGTTTGAGATAAACCGATGCGAAGCGAAAGCTCGTCAGCTCGCCATTGATGCGATACTGAACCCTTACCCAACGGGTCCCGTCCGTTGGCTGCAAGGTGACAGTCAACTCCGGTTTCCAAGCAACCCACTGAAAAGTCGCGTCATCATCAACGATATCGCCATGCACATACATTTCAATCGTGTCACCTTCGAAGCGATCGATCCAGGGTTCCACCACAACTTGGTTTGAATCCGTCCATACCTGGGCATCTTTGATACGAAGGCCTTCGCCGGCATAACTGGGGTCGGAAGTGATTTCAAGATCCTGCTGCAGACAATAGTTTTCGGCCACATCGCGTATTTGAACTGTGATAAACTTCGTGCCCGCTCCTGCTGTCAGCTTGATAGGCACTTTGGTGCCGGCAGCAGTAAATTCCTGAAAGCCAAAGGGTTCGACAGCATCGCCAAAGACTCGATAAAAGATAGGGCCATCGTTTTCACCCGCCACATTGATTTCAAAATAGCGATTTACTGTCCCCAAACCTTTGACATCGACGCGGCAGTTGATGGGTCCCTGACTCTTTTTCAGAATCTGGATGGTCTTTAATTCTGTTTCATTTTTAAATGAGTTGCGGAGCTTTACCTTGAGCTGCTTCATACCGTCAGCTTCGGTCAAGCGAATGGGCAACTTACTTGTGGTCGGAATGGGCCGCCACATACCGAGCGGACTCATCTCATTGGCAAGATCTCCTTCGACCCAAATCTCATTCGTGGTCGGATCCCGACTTTCAGCTATAAGCAAGACAACCCGCGCATCATTTGTGGCGTTGCTGGCAAATCCGACGATGGGATTCTGCGGTGATTCAAGGCTGAACGACCATTTAAGGGAATCCTGCAGGAGTGGGGTGCCGTCTGCTTTGAAGAACTGAACATTGACGATGTAGTCGCCAACTTCGATGTACTGAAACTTAGTTCGAGCCTGAACAGGTATTTCCTTATCCAGTGGAACATCGGCAGTAAATCCGTGACCGCTTAGCTTAAAGCTCATCTGGCCGATATCTGTACCTTCCACTACCAGGGTGTTTTCGACCTGACCTGTGAATTTAGATTCAACGAAGTAGCGGAATTGAGGCAATGCAGACACTTCGATCTTGTTATTGCCACAGGCGGTCAACGCCAGGGCAACGAACCCAATCAAAATGGAGAAAAGCGACTGCATAGATCCTCGCTGCTGTGAAGAGACCGAGCTGGTGAAAAGAAGCGAAGCTCCCCTTGCACCAGCTCGCCTAACAGATACCTTCCCGCTTAGGGATAGGTCAGAGTCGAGACATCAACATTAAAGTATTTATAAGATCCAGCTGCTTGGACTAGGAACAGCATATTGCTATTCGTATGCATTGCATCGGGACCGGTCAGTGTTTGGGTGTTAAAACCACCATTGACGGGACCGGCATTGGCAAAAAGATCGCCCGCCGCAATAGTTGGCTCGGTGCCCGTGAAGATCGCTGCTGCCTGTGCTGCAGTCAAAACGCTACCGTAGGTATCAGCCACCAATCGATACTTCATACTCGTGAGACCGGTCGTTCCGCAAATGAAGTTCGGCGAGACGCCTGTCAAAGCCGAATCACACTCCAATCTGAAAGTGAATTGTCCCGCACCCTGCGCCGTCATACCGGTCATGGTCACGCCTTTGATGTCCAAGGTTGGTGCATCCTGACCGCTGACGCTCAAGGCATGGGAATCACCAACAACACTCTTAGCAATCGATTCGTCAGTACCCTTGGCCAACTGAGTGAAGGTGTAGGAAACAGCTTCCGTTCCAGTGATTGGATTGTTCAACTGAGAGCCGACCACCACAGTAAAGTTGTTAGTCGGTACACCAGACTGTTCGAAGGTTGCAATATCGCCAAGAGCCCAAGAGGTGAAGGGATCGCCCACAGACGGGGCATAAGTTATACCGTTCAAAACGAAAGAGTTTAATTGGATCAAACAGCCTTGATCAAACTTATAGACATCAACATTAGGATTCGACTGAGTGATGCTCGCCACGGTTAGACCAGAAGCGCAACCTACTAAACTCATGTTGTACGAAGTCGCAGTGGCAAGTCGGAAACCAGCATTCTTCTCCGCAACATTCACCCCAACAGTTACGGTCTCTCGCCGATTGGAATCAGGCTCGGTCGTCGAACTGTCGGTTTTGTTGTCTGCTACAGTCTGTAGTTTGGGACCGCAGGCACCGAGGCTCAGCACGAGGCCTAGACCCATCGCAGTGTTGCAAGCATTGAATTTCATTGGCAGCTCCTTTTAGGGTTCGTTGGAAAGAGTTAAATATCATTAATATTCTTTAGTTAAGTGCCTTTCCAGGGGCAGCCAGCACATGCGTCTTGCGCAGTTCCCAGCTTGTTCATTTAAAAAGCTGTTCGGTGAGCTGGCCGGGCTCTTTAAGCAAAGCCCAAAAAAGACTCTAAACCTCAATATTAAAAGAGATTTCTAGCCCTAAATTAAATTCTTTTCAGAGTGTATAGAAGGCCGATTGTGGAAAAAACCTAAGGACAATTGCTACGAGGCGGCAGAATCATGGGCATTGAGGGATTTAAGCACCCTGAGAGGAGGCAGGTCGTAGGTCAAATCTTGGGATTGGCGACAGAGGCGTGCTGTCTGATTCCAGGCTTGAATGCTTACCTGCTGAAGGGATTCAGCGGGCCGACTTTCCAACTGACGAAGGGTCACCATCAAATCAATTCGCGGTGCCTGCAAAACTTTCCAGATGTGCGGGAGCAGGGCATCATCATCTATCCAGGCTTGAGTTCGATGATCACGATAATGCAGTCCTGCTAACCAAATAGGAAGACCAGGATCACGCAGCACTGCAACATTTCCCCTTCGCCATAAAGCAAGCGTGGGGCTGACGGCCGCAGTCGTCGTGCCTTCAGGAAAAACGCAGTACGGTAAATCCTGACTGCATTTCTGCAATTGCCGGAGCGCCCGCCATCGATCCCTTACCTCTTCGCGCTTGACATAAAGAGTATTGCAATGCCTCGTCACGGCCCCTAGGAAGGGCCAGCCGGCAATGTTATCTTTGGCCATAAAGCCCATCGGCCTCAGCGAGCCTAAGGCTATAATATCCCAATAGGAAACGTGGTTTGCGAGTAGTATGAAGCTACTATTCTCGGGCGGCAGAGCGCCATCCACATGGATTTTTAAACCGCTGACCCAAGCCATCGCCTGCAAATGGCGTCGCATCAAGCGGGCCGCCAGCCTTTTCCGCGCCAGTCCTCGCGAACGGAAGATCCTGGGCAAAGTGAGAACACACAGGAGGAGGCACAAAATAACGAGAAAAAGCCCAATCATGCGTCTTATAGAGCGAATTTTTCGCAGCATTGCGCCCCTCCCCTTTTTTGATATTTCAAGCTTAAACAAGAGGGATGGGTATCGTCATGCAATTTATTGACTCTTTACCGAGAATTTAAACAGCTTTCAAAGGCTTGGATTAGTATAGTAGCATAAGAAGAATCCTTGGCAACCCCAAGCAGGAGTGGACGATGCAACCCGATCACGCCCTAGCCCCTCTATGGTCAAGCGACTCATTTGGACTGGACACGGAGCTGCCATCTGTCTGGAGAGCCAAAGTTCCTATCTCGATCGATCAGTCTCGTTATATAATAAAAACTGCCAACAGCATTGAAGAATTCCGTCAGGTTATCGATTTGCGTTCCGCGGTCTTCATCGAAGAGTTTGCTGGCAAAACTGGATCCCGCCGCGTGGATCTGGAAGCGAGAGATCACGATGCTGACTTTATGATTATTCAGGACCGGGATACGCTTGAGGTTCTGGCCAGCTATCGCTTGCTCTGTTCGGACTTCACTGATGATTTCTACTCCTGTAGCGAATTCGTTATCGATGATTTTCTGCAATTGCCCGGCAAAAAATTGGAACTGAGCCGAGCCTGTGTTCGCCCCGATAAACGCAGCAAAGGCATTTTTGTCCATCTGCTTTGGCGAGGTCTTGCTGCCTACAGTGCGGCTATTGGCAATCGCTATCTCTTTGGCTGCTCCAGCGTCCAGAGTCTTGATCTCAGACATATCGTGCAAATATACCAGTATTTACACGAAGTCGGTTGCTGGGATAATGAGTTGCCTATCAAACCCCGGAGAGCTTGTGGATAGCAATGGCGCTCCCCTAGTTTTTTTTCCGTCCGATCGCAAACGCTACTATGCAGAGGATCGTGATATTCGGGATGA
>JBGSRE010000008.1:0-5115 GCA_041737755.1 Oligoflexus sp. | reverse complement strand
GGGCTTCTCGATATAGGCAATTAACTTCTCCATATTGTCTGCATCGATATTTTGATAAGACGCTTTATCGGCAGCGTCGACCCGCAATCTATACTGTAGAAATGCCTTCGCCGATTCTGCCTCTTCACCCAGAGTCCATTCGTGCTGCTGATGAAAGGAAAACATCGCGGTATCGGTCGTGCCTTCATCCAGATTCTGACTATGATCATAGTTTACGCTGCTCGTCACCAGTTTATAGCTAGCAGCCTTGAGATCTAACGCAAAGCTGAACAGCCCCCAAATAATCAGGAGAGTGGCTGAGAAAAGGGGCACCGCTTTAAACATTGACGAGGTCCTTAGGATCAAAAGTAGAGACTGTCAGCTACTGTAGATTATTCTGATTAAAAACTGTGGGCGGAAAGCTGGCTTTTTCCATGCTGTTGATTTCGAGTATAGAAAAGTCCTCCTTCCGCTCCGCATTTTCTATGGTAATTTTGGTTGGCCGGACATTGCCGGCGATATCCTTATACTCATTAAACTGGACTTTTTTAAGAGGCTTGCCCTGCATAGAAAGGTATTCACCATGGATAGGCCTAAAATTACTTTTATCGACCCAGATACGAATCTTATCATAGGTTAGGCCGCGCTTATCGGCTGTCAAGAGCAAGACCCACGATGCAGCAGATTCAGATTCTAAGACCGGCGTATAGTCCCCAACCCAACGCATGCGGCTGATGTCACCATTAGCAGCCTGACCCGTTAACTTCTGATTCAGGGTTACTCTGAGTGATCGCTTAATATTTGGCACATAGGCCCACATATCCTCATTGAGCATGAGAAAGTTTTTGCCAACCTCCCGGGCCGGTTCAAGAGTCCGAATGATCGACGCTTCTTTGCCACCAATTTTTATTTCGAAGCGAAAGCGGCTTTTATCAGAGGACTGTACCGTGACTTCCATTCGATAGGATTCTGACGGCGCTCTAATCTCGTCAGCTTTCTTCAGAATATTTTCCGCGGTCTCAGCTTTGAGGCCTCGCTCAAAACTGAACAAGCAGAGGAGTATGGCGAGTGTCTTTAGCATACAGTTCCGTCCTTTCTTTTTCTGGCTAGCATTAAGCACCGACTTGCCTTTTACTTGGATCCGACTCGCCTGCTTCATTCGCTTTGTGAATAAGATCCCACAGAGCGTTCAGGATAGAGTCAGGCCAGCTTGTTGCCGCTTTTTCCCCATCTGCACCCCGTTTAGTCCAGAGTGCTTGATGATCGGCTATGGCAAGTTTCTCAGAATGACCATCGGCCGCTATTTTATAGTATTCGAAATAGAGATCAGCGCCATGCTTATGCAGAGCCTTTATACCCATGGTAACCAAAATATCGTCAAATGGCATAGCTTCCCGGAGATGCTGGATGCGACTCTTCACACAGATAAGCTCACCGTTTTCACCAATACCGCGATAAAGTTCTGGCGCTAAATCATGGAAAAAATGGTCTCGAATTTTGCCCATCCAAATCGAGTAATTGCCAAAGTAGAGATTGCCCACCAAATTCGCATCATAGAGACTGGTCTCAAAAATCCTTTCCGTGAGACGAACGGCGGACTTGGGACCTTCTGGTGCTTTGAATAGAGTCTCGCCCTTATCCAGCTTTCGATAGGGTTCCGGGGCTGGAACATAGACGTCTTTTCGATCATCTTTGGCGATCATGCTGGCGATAAAATCACGATAGTAGTCTGGGAATTCAGCGGGCGCAACCACACCATGATCCAAAATTTCGACCCAGGTAAACCCCATATAACCCGTCGCAATTCGTTCTTCGATTCCATTTTCACCTTTAGAGACCCAGTCAAAGGCCAATGTCGCGGAAGAGTTCTTCGACCCGCTGACCTTGCCACACCAAAGCCTTGCCTCGACAACTCGATCCTTATTGCGGCACTCACCCAAGACTTCAATACTGGCCCAGTTCGTAACCTGTCCCCAGCGGCCGGTCTCGGTAAGAGCCCGCAGTTTATCCAGCACCGGCAGGGACGACATCTCCCGGGCATTGCCCATCCAATTAAAGAAGTTAGCAAAGTGAATGGACCGGCTAAGATTAGCGAAGGCTTTAAAGTCTGGAATAAAGCGATGCACGAACACCGATTGCCCTTGGGGACCTTCGGGCTCTGCATCTATCATCAAACGACCGGCAATGGCCCGATATGGAGCCAAAAGATCACCGTCCTCTGCAGCTAGAGCGGCTGGACTGCTTGCTGGCGGCGCCTGAATAAGCAAAAGGTCCATGGCTTTGGGTAAGGTGGGCCGTTTTTCTAAAAACTGCAGTCGATAGTCGACCAGTCTTTCCAGAATATGACCTTCGGCATCGAAAACACTGATATTGGCTAGATAGGTTTTAGCATCAGCTTTATAAACATCCGTGAAGCAAGTTCTGGCAACCGACTTGCGATAGCCTCGATGCAGCTCTAGCCTCGCTATTTCAACGGGCAGGCATTGGTTCTGAGGAATAATGATCTGCGCCGACTGCAAAAGGGAATCGCGGAAAAATGGATCACCCAAGAGGTGGTTCTGCAGATCATCAGCTTTGGCTAGAGCAGTAAAGACCGTGCAGCCTTTGGTTTCGTTGTCCGACTCAAGATGATGCAGACGCTGCAATCGGCGGAACATGGGACCTTGAAAGAGAATGCTGCCATAAAGCTGCCGCTGAGGATCGATCGGCAAATGACCCGTGTATGATGGCAAAGTGCCGACTTGAGTTGGACTGTAGCTTTGCAGCACAAAATCGGCAGCAAAATGGTCATATTTGAAGCCCGTCAGAGCAGTACGAATACCGGCTCGAATCCGCAGTGAGGCATCGGCAGCGGACGATTCCAAACACTGAGCATAGATTTCAATATCACAGCCCTGCGTCCCGACCGTTATGGGCCGAGTCAGCTGAATGTTCTCCAAATGCAAGCTTTCGACTGCCGCCAGTGGAACCAATCGATCCACCAATTGCGCCATCGCTTCGAGCCCATAGACCGTGGGCATAAGGTAAGCGCCCTTATAATTATGATCCTTGAGGTAGGCATGAGTATCGAGGGTCAAATGCTTACGCGAGATCGCTTCCACTTCTGACTGCTGATGCAAGACATTATCGGCGAATGGTATCCGATAGTTCGCTCCTGTGGCAGTCGTATTAGCTCGAGCACCTATACTGCCCATGCGCGAAGTGATGATGGTCTGCTGATCGCGGCTCTGGCCTTGTACCAGCGCAAGGAAACGCTGAATACCCTCTTCCGGCACAATGGGACTAATGCCTTTATCCGCAAGATTTTTATCGCTGCCCATGCGGGCTCCCATGCCGACTTCTGCCCACACACTGTAAGCCAGAGTTTGAACCTGGACATGGGAGTGAGCTGCTGCATAGCGACGTAAAATGAGGTCCATCGTCTCATTGGCGAAGCCATACCAGGCATTTCCTGGCATTCCAACCACTCCAATCACCGATGTCAGTCCAACAATCAATTTAAGTGGCTCGGCTTCCATCGCCAAAAGGAAGTGTTCCAGACCTTGAACTTTGGGCCGCATTTCCCGCAAAGCTTCTTCCGCTGGAACAGAAGAGACCGGCCGCGGCTGGTTCATACCAGCACCATGTATCAAAGCGCTCGGTCGTCCGAGTTCACTGCTTATGGTTTGGAGCAGCTCTCGAACGGCTGCTTCTTGGGTAATATCGCAGCTAAAGTACTGTGCCTTCAGACCAGCTTCGGCAAATTGCAGTAGGGTTGCACCAATCGGATGTTGAGGGTCCCTACTTTCTTCGGCACTCAAAGGCGATGAACCTATCAAAGCCATCTTTACCCCGAGTCTTTTTGCGGCCGCTAAAGCGCAGGCGGCAGTAATGCCTTTAGCTCCACCTGTTACGATAACGACATCCTGATCAGACCAGGCGATCGGCCGGGCTTTATACTGCTTCGGTTGATCAAGCAGCCACTGCGCTTCTAGCGATTGCCCCTGCTGATCAAAACCAACAACATGCAGCGAATCTTCACTGGCCAGTTCATGGCTCAACACCTCTGCCAGCCAGAGATCATTGTCTCGATATTGCTGTGGCACGGAGAGTGATGCAATCCGCAGGTCGCTTCGCTCATGAGCAAGACTCTGCGCAAACGCTTTATAGCTCGTACAACTTGTGCTTTGAGGAGTATGGGCGAACTGTCCATCATCGAATTGCAAAAAATACAGCCGGTGGGTTCTTGGCCAACGCGATTGTCCGACGCTGGCTAGCAGCTGGACCTGGTCGGCGATATCCTTGTTCAGCTCGCCCGTAGCAGAAGGCGCCAGGACTAAAGTACAATCACGGCCTGTCCCATCCCATCGCTGATTCGCTTTAGCGTCAGCCCATTCCACGAAGAGCTCCGCACCGAGCTCCTTGAGCTGCAGAGCAAGCTTTTGCCAGCGCTCTTGCTCGCGCGCATGAGCAATGAGAAAAACTTTCTTGCCATGCCAGAGATTCAATTGGACTCGGACCCTTTTCGCTGGACTTACGAAGACCTCGGTAAAATTGCGAACCCAAGGGACCATATTTTTAAGCCGGGTAAGCTCGGCAATTTTCACAGCTTTTACGGCAGCAGCTGCTGGCGCTTCGGGCCGAGCGACAGCTGCTGTTGCAAGAATGGGCGCGGCCGGTGCGGCAGGAGCCTGAATCGGTGGCCGTGCTGTCGATTCAGGCAGAGACTTTGGGTTCATCTCAGCTAATTTTGCTCGGATAGCACTCGAAATTTCTTCGACACTCGCATTGGCAAAGGATACCGCTTCCAACTCTCCGGCTATTCCAAAGTGCATGGCTGCATTGGCGACCAATTCATTGGCCTTAATCGAATCCATATTCAAATCATCCAGAAGACGCATATGAGGATGCACCGTGGAAGCTTCAAAACCAGTCAATTCTTCGATGATACGAGCGAGTACCTGTTCGACACTGGCTCTTTCTCCTGCTTGGACCGGTGTCGATACCGAGGCAAGAGGGGCAGTCACAGCAGGAGGTGGAGGGGCTGAGGGGGTTCTATCCGGTACAGTCAGCATAGCCAAAGGCTGGGAAGTGCTGAGCGCCGGACGCTTGCTGCCACCATTCGCTTCCATCGACAGCTGCAGGGCCGGAGCAGCA
>JBGSRE010000011.1:0-10474 GCA_041737755.1 Oligoflexus sp. | reverse complement strand
CGTACGGATGCTGTCTTTCGTTTCATCATAAAGACCAAAGAGTTGGGCTTTGCTTTCATCACTAACGCTCGCCCCGGCCTGAAGCTGGAAGCTGGCGCCGTCTTTGAGAATGACACTTGGAATAAAGTCGTTTTTGCTTCGGGAGCTGACCGCAGACTTAAGAGGACGGGTTCACGATTGAACCCAATTTTTCAGTCTGACTGTCGATTTCACAGCTAGAATTTAAATCGAGCTATAATTGGATCATGGTCCGATAGCCGCACCATAAAAGGCGAATTGATGTTCAAAATCTCGAATTCGGGCTGCTTGTCCATCAAAGGCCGACTGGCGAAAATGAAATCGATAGCGGCTGAATTGCCGTCGTAATTGGTTGTGAACCAACGCTCACGCGGGTAGAGGCCTTCAGCCGTCATCAAGTTAGTCAAAAAACTACCGGCCAGAGTTCGCATCGAATTGCTTTGCTGATAGGAATTGAAGTCACCCGCAACAATAAGATGGGCATTCGCATCGCGACTACGGAGCTCTTCCACAAAATTCCTGACAACTCCAGCAATGGCGGTCCGACTCTTCTCAGTTCGGAATCGATAGGGCTGCATTGCACCCAATGGCGAGCCTTCGCCCAGCATGGAATTAAAATGATTGCCGACCACAAAGACTTTCTGTCCTTTAAAGACGAACTCAGCTACCAAGGGCTTTCTTGAGCCTTCCAGTGCCGGATTTCTTGGATCAATCCGTCCCGGGTTTTGATTCAAGCTACCATTTGCTTCGACGAAGGTATCGGAGGTCGCGGTCGGCTTTCCCTTCGCCGTGAAGCTCACTCGGTTGGCATTGTAAATCATCGCCACTCGAATGTTGCCACCGAATTCACCGCCATCTCGAAAGGGAATGGGATCGATGTTAATAGCTTGGTAATTGCTACCAGGACAGCTCAGGCCTTTAATGATATTGGCCAAAGTAAGGTCAGCAGCAGAACCCCCATTGATATTTTCCGCATTGTTATCCTGAATCTCAGGCATCGACATGATGTCTGGACACTTAAGATGCTTACTGATGACGCCTGCTGTTTCCTTGAGTCGCTCCGTATCCGTGCCTCCCAAGTTCTCCACGTTCCAGGCTGCGAAGACTAAATGATCGGAGTCGTTTCAAATTTTGTTTTGGGCCTATCGTCCAGAGCCGTCTCTTTTTTTCTCGGACTTTCCAGTGGGCCAGTCAGATAGAAAACAAATCGGCCATCACCGAAGGTATTCCGATTGTAGCCAAGAATCCCCACTAGGTCTGACGCGAACTTATCACCGTTTTCCACTATCAATTTAGTAGCGTCGATGGCCGGTGAAAATGGTCCATCCACCATTTTTACCGTTTCAATATTGAAATCCTGCTCGTAGGGATCATAAAAATTTCCGTCACTCGAAGTACGGTCTTCGGGAGCATCCATACCTTCTGGCACGAGGGATACTTCCACATAGCTGGCTCGACCTTGCTTGGCTGCATTGAAATCTTTCAAACCACCACGAGCACCGGTGACGCGCGGCGACTTCAAGCTCACTCGCATGCCTTCTAGACTTTCCCAAAAATCGATGCCTTCATTGACGTTCAATTCGGAACGAGCATTCAAGTTTCCGACAAAGGTCGACGGTATTTTACTCTTCAAAATCCGGCCACCGCTGCCCAGGACGACTGGTTCCGGTAGAGCCTGATTTTCTGCAAGGACATTGACGCTTTCTACCATACGCAGTGAAGTTCCAGAGAACCCTCCACCGCTGCGGATTTCATGAACAACGCCACGAACTTCCAACAACTGGCCGACTTTATAGTTGGTGACCACGCCGGGCAAAAATACACTCAATGCTTCAGAGCTGCGCTCGTCGCCATCGCCCAGCGGATCTTGTATAATGATCTCAGTTGGCAGTTCGCGACCAGGTATCTTGCTCCAAGTTTTAGAATCCGCAGAAGTAGGAACACCGACCGCAGTGACAACACCTCGGGTTGTGACGACGTAGCCAAGGTAAGGGGAAAGATGCGCGACTCCCTGGATCTGGGCGATACTCATAAGACCCAGCTCTCCGACGACTCTATTTTCAACAAATCCACGCGGTTCATTCAGCGGAGCAAGGTTCGGATTCTTATCCAAAAAGACTTCAAGAGCTCTTTTAATAGACCCAAAACCATTAAACTCGAGGTTGAATGAAAAATTCATATTGTCGCCGTAGTAGTAACCAGGAAATGGCGAGCGATAGAAATAGTTGCTGATGGCGACTCGATACATTCGATCATCTTCCAAAGGAATGCCTCGATCCCGCGTCACCACAAACGCATCGGGCCAGCCACCGCGCAGTTTCAGATCAAACTGCAGGCCAGCCACCTGAAGGTCCATGTCCATATATTTAGACATTCGCTTGAGGATGAATTCCTTAATATCGGAACCTTTCATGGTCCCCGTACGGATGCTGTCTTTCGTTTCATCATAAAGACCAAAGAGTTGGGCTTTGCTTTCATCACTAACGCTCGCCCCGGCCTGAAGCTGGAAGCTGGCGCCGTCTTTGAGAATGACACTTGGAATAAAGGCCACATCGACTTCATAGTAGTCTTTAACCGCCGATGCCACCAAATTGCCCGCACTATTCGAGGCAGTTAGTTTGCTAGATCCTTCGATGGCCTGATTGTCTTTGTCTTTTAGGGATGCGTCATCGACACAGCCATAAGCACTAAGAAGAAGACTAGCGATGAACAGAATCTTCTGCATGTATGTTCTCCGTAGGGATATGAAATGCATAGTGTCCTCTTTCCCCTGCTTAATTCTTTTTCTCAAAAGCAATTTCGTAAACATACCAAGCGGTCGCATTACTCGGAGCTGGAAAGGCTGTCCCAGCTAAATTCAACAGCAGTCCCAGTCGAAAAGCTGTGTCGCTCGTGCCGAGCTTCGCGCTCAGCGACGCAGCATCGACAAGCATTTCACTTTCCACAGCTTGTTCGTTCGTAACGAACAAACTTCCAGGATAGTTGGCGAACAAAAGATCATTATTGCTTAGAGCCGGATTGAAACTCGCCGCAGTGCCAGCGAGATCGATGATGTCCAATTTCTTGTTGAGATCATCGTAAACGGCTTCACTGATTGCCAAGGCGCGGAATCGATTGTTTCCGCTATCACCCTTGCCGTCATTATCCAAATCGTTCAGCGTCGAACCGATGATGGAATAGTAAATTTTCACTGTCACATCACCAGCGACTTTGAGCTTAGGACTGACCAGCAAATCAGAAGAATCCTTCGCACTTCTGTCCACACAGAAGCCCGAGACGCTGGCCACTTTTGGTTTCGTAAAGCAGTTACCAAACTTCCAACCAGAAGCCTTTGCCGTTGGTAAACCCTTGGTGAATTTGCGGAAAGGGCTGGCGGTATTCGGTGCTGTATTACTGTCATAGACGATCAACTTATCGTAAGCCGCTTGGCTATCGAGAGCAATCCGACAGGAACTCGTGACTTCAATCGAACCATCGGCATTTGCTACGCAGTCAGCAAATCCAGAGCTTTTGTTGGCGGAAGGAGGAGGCAAGATCGGGTCATCTCCGGAGTTTCCTCCACTTCCAGGATTGGGTCTGACAGGGGGCGTATCGGTATCGGCCAGAAGCAGCGGCTCAGGCGCGGTCAGAGTCAGACTAGTCTTCTTGCTCATTCCTTTGCCCATCACGGCAAAATTTTGAAATTGATAGGCCGTCGTGGCATTAGTCAATCCCTGAATGCGAATGGCAAAGACTACCGATTTGCCGCGAAATTTATCGAGCCAAAGGGTAGATGTAAAGCTTCGAAACGCTGTGCCATTGGAGGGATATCGATCCATCAGGCTGGTAATCTCAGTCCACTGATCTTCGGTTTTGGTGAAGGTTCCATTGAAAGATTCCGAAACATAGACCTTAAGACCCTTGACTCCACCCGTGTTAACATCGCCCCGGGACGAGCCAGTGAAGGTAAGTTTCAGGTCGGCGGTTTCAGGTAGACTCAGTTTAGGAGAGAGCAACCAGACAGCTTGATTCTTATTTACATCCGTAATGATGTATTCCAAGTTACGGCACACATCACCGCAGGTTCCCTCTTCAAAAAGCTTAGGACCTTTGCTGGTTTTGATTTCCACAAAACTCGCAAAGTCACCGAGCTTCTGACGCAAATCAAAGGTCTGGCTGAAAAGCTCACGATAGGTGCTCGGATCGCCGAGTTCAAAAGCATCGCGCTGCTGAACGATCGACATTTCCTTGACAGCTTTTTCCAAAGCCAAGCGGAAAATACCGACTATATCATTGTCTTCACTGAGCATAAGGATATTGCGGAACTCATCTCGGGATCGTACCAATTCGGTCAAACCTGCCAAGCTCTCCGCATCTTGAATGAGAAAGTTGACAGCAGCCTTGGTCCGTTCAAGGACTCGTTTGAACAGGATATCGGTTTCGGGTGTGATGCTGACCAGAGTGTTGCCTCTGGCCTTTTCTAATTCAATCGATTCAATCGATCTGAAGAGTTCGGCAAGAGCAGGATTGATCTGCTCTTCCTCAGAATTTTTTGCTGATTCTTCCGTACAGGCAAGAGGCCCGATCACAAGCGCTATAGCAAACAGTACACACAAGTTCCTGAACAGAGTCATACTGGCGTCCTTATCCTGAGAAGAATCAGCGTTTCAACAGCTCATCAACACTCGAAAGGATCAAGTCTTGTTTCAGTACTGATAGGTCGTAAACAAGGTGAAGACAGTATTCTTTTTACCGTAGGACTTATTGTTGATGTTAAATTCCTGCAGATCGCTTCGATTGCCATAAACAGCGTTCTTAGCCTGGAAATGCTCAACTTCAGGGCGGACCACAAATTGGCCAGCTTTGATCTCGGTACCGAATTTCCAAGCGAGCAGGCCACCGTGGGATTGTGTTTCATCAACCGTCCGCAATTTTTCAGCACTTTCGCGCTTGCGGAAGATGAAATTCTCACTGATCGTTTTAAAAGCAACAAAGGGAACAAGTTCGCCAAAGTCATAGCTCAGTTTGATCATGGAGGCTGAACCAGCCTTACCAAGCCAATTTTGCTCAACGCGGTAGTAGTCAACAAAGATGGGATTGTATCCACGGTCATTTTCGAACCATTTCCAGTCCTTAGCCAAACGATAGGGCTTGGAACCAGCTTTGGTATCAGTCCGCTCTAAATCCACAATGAATTTTGCCACTTTGTGCTGCACTTGAACCGAGGATGCGCTCTCCAGCAATGAGCCGGTCAAAGCCGAGTTGCTGTGAGTCACGTATTCCATCACAACTTTAGTCGATTGGTCGTCAAAGCGAAGACCGGCTTTATAGCCACGATCTTCCTTGATTTTCCAGACATTGGCAGCTGTTTGGTTTTTGATATCGAAATTTTCTGAAGCGGGATAGTAGAAGCTAGTCGAACCGATGCCTGCGTATACCAAGAGATTTTCCATGGGGAAAATCTGCAGTTCAAAGCCAGGAATAGTCTTGGTCCGAATTCTTTCGTCAGGCTGAGGAATCTCATTGATAACCGACGGCGTGCCTTCGATATAGAACACCCGAGTAATATCTAATGTTCTGTATTCATTGCCAATTTCGCCACCAAAGTTATAGGGATAGAAAATGGCTTTGAGAAAAGAGAAGGGCTTGTAAGTCATGAACGAGTCATCGGAATCGTCATCGGGTCCGAAGGTCGTGGCGCCGCGACCGTTGTCGTCACCATTGATATCGAAGTCGCCCTGAATTTCGAAATTTTTGTAGCTATGAAAGAGACGAACTTCGAATTTCGAAGCTTTGTTCTCTTCAGGGTACTTGTAAGGATCGATATCAAGCCGAAGGCGGATACTGGTATTGGGATTAAAGCGGTATTTGAAAGCGGCGTCCAATTTGGTTTTCTCACCCACTTCCGTATTTTGCGATGTGCTGTGAATTCGCTGTTCGTAGTCCAGGTAATCCATATAGAAGGAGCCGATAGGAGCCTCTTCTTTCCCAGGGCTAGTCTCAAGCGCGACCGGAGGTTGATTCGAGTCTGCTGGCGTTTGAGCAGCAGCTAAGGGCGCGATCGAGGTCAAAATACTGATGACTAATGCGTTGCGAACGTTCATGCCTTCGTCCTTCAATGATTTCGCTGGGCTCACCGCAGGAGCATTGTGAGGGCTAGTTGCGGTAAATTTGTCAATTTAGCGAAGCCTACATATAATTTTTAGCTGGGTGAGTCAAGATTTTTGCAAGTTTGCCAAAAGAATGCTTCTCATCATGAGAAATACGAAAAGCCATAGAATAACCGCTGCTTAAAATCTTTATAATCGCTCAAAATCAATTATGATGATGAAAACCGGGTATTTGAGGCTTTTACTGTCAGCGAGGCATTCGCTTGGAAAGTTCGCCATGATCGTTAGTTTTTAGATTTTTTCGGCGAAAAAATGCTTTTCTTTGTTTGAATAAATAATTTGTAAATACTGGACAAAGCCTGCCAAGCCCTATTAAATCCTAGCCTACATAGGAGACATTCATATGGATATGACTCTAGTCGTTGGATCCAAGACCTTCTCTTCATGGTCGCTCAGACCCTGGTTGGTTTTGAAGCAGGCAGGCATTCCCTTTACAGAGCAGCTCATCGTCTTGAATCAAGTTTCCACGCGCGAACAGATTCGTCAGTTTTCCCCTTCAGGCCGCGTTCCGGTTTTGCTGCATGGCGAGAATCGAATATGGGATTCACTGGCCATAGCCGAATATCTTGCAGAAGTTTACCCCGACCGCCAGCTTTGGCCAGCGCACAGGGACGACCGAGCGCGGGCCCGATGTGTGAGCGCTGAAATGCATTCAGGCTTCGCCTCTTTGCGCCAACAGATGCCAATGAATGTGACCAAGCGTTGGCCTTTTCCAGCATTGACGGATGATACTCAAGGCGATCTCAAACGCATCTTTGATATTTGGAATGAATGTTTGGCACGCTCGAAGGGGCCCTTTCTTTTTGGCAAATTTAGCATCGCTGATGCCATGTATGCTCCAGTTGTGACTCGCCTCACGAGCTATTCCATTCCTTTGACAGGCGCTATTGAAGATTATGTCGACACAATCCAGGCCCTTCCGGCGATGAAAGAATGGATTCGTGATGCAGAGAAGGAAGGTGTCTGATACATCTTTTGGCATTTTTGGATCTCGGCGTCGGCCGTTGGCCTAGCCTTGAACCTTGCCTTTGCCTTGTGCGTGATCCTGATCTTAGGCGCGCCCATTGCCTTACAGCATCGACCTGGGCAATTTTTTACGTGGGAAATCGCATAGGATCACGATCAAGCACAAGTCGATGGCTAGACTTAAGGCGAAGTAACGGGGCGAAGATCACGATCACGCCAAAGGCAAGGTTTAGGCTTAGGAATACGTTTACGTTAGCGTTTTTCGGCTTCAGGCAGCTTACTTAACGAATCGTCAACAGCCCCTAATTGAGTTTGCGATTGGAAGACCAACTGGGGGTTTGGCAATCATAAATGCCAGACAAATTCAGCTTCTGCTGATTGCTGCCATCTCGATTCATGATCCACAAGCTGGACACACCCTTGCCATTGGAATCGCCGATACGGTTCGATTGGTAGACGATCAACTGACCGTTAGGCGAGAAGCTGGGACTTTCACTATCGCCGCTTTTTAGGGTCAAGCGCTCCAGCTGCTTCCCATCCGGATTCATGATGAAGATATCCCAACGATTGATCTCACGATCATAGCCACCAAAAGCGATTTTATCGGACTCAGGAGTCCAGGCTGGAGTCGCATTATACCAGCCTGAATAGGTGAGCCGCTTATCACCTGTTAGCTTCGGACTGTCGCCATTCCAATTGATCGATGCGACGAAGATATGGGGATTGCCAAAACGCCCTGAAACCCAAGCTAGCCACTTGCCATCGGGAGAGAATTTAGGATCGACATCCAAACCCGAACCTTCCAAGAGCAGCGTCCGATCGGTCCCCGCTGGAGTGATGGTAAAGATGTCGGTATCATCACCCCGGGAACTTGTATGAGCCAGGACTTTGCCATTCGGGGCAAAGTTTGCGCCGCTATCCAAACCTGGTGAAGTTGTCACCTTGCGTTTGGTGCGTGTCACAGTGTCAAAGATATAAATGTCCGGAGATTTGCTTTCGTAGGAGGTAAAGGCAATATAACGTCCGTCGGCGCTCCAGGAAGGTGACAGATGCAGATATTCCCCATCGGTAATTTGAGTCACATTTGATCCATCAAAATCAGCCACAAAAATCTGCTTATTGGCGGCTTTGCTGCGACGGCCCACAAAAACAATCTTGGAGTTAAAGATCCCAGATTTGCCCGTATAGGCTTCCAGCAGAAAATCGGCATACTGACGGATCGAAGCTTTATAGTCGGTAATCTGAGTAAACTGTTTCGCCAGTATTTCTTTGCTGCGGTTCACGTCGAAGGTTTTAAAAGAGAGGGTGAGACCTTTTTGAGGATCTTCCGTCAAAGCTCCCATGGTGAGCGATTCCACGCCGAGAGCCCGCCACTGAACGACCTCATCGCCTGTCAGACCCTTGTTATCTGTGATCCAAGCTGAAGATTCGGTGGTTTTATGGGTTTTGCTAAACTGCTCCCAAGCTCCTATATAGGCACCTTCAGCCAGCGCCGCAAAAAAACCTGAGTACTGTAAAAGCCGGACTAATTCTTGGGATCCTTCTTCCAGCAATTTTTTACCTTGGGGACTTGAAATAGGACCCGAAGCTTGGATCTTGGGAACGGCAACGACCAACTTACGAAAAGCTGGGTTATCGATGCTTATCGTCATTTTGCCAGAGCTTTCGGCGCCGTCCGCTCTGGGCATCATCAAACATAAGCCCAAGAGCACAACAGTTAAGCACTTCATCTAAAAATTCTCCTCGATCAGCGACTGCATGTTACCGGTAAATCCTCACCTGCCAGGTCCTTAGGTGGGGGATTGAATGGGGTCGATTTTTGGACAGTTTGCATACAATAGTCATCGAAGACCGAATCACCTGAACTTTTGGCGACTTCGACTTTCATCAATTCACCGCGAACATTGATAACAATATTCAGCGATGCGCTCATATCCGATCGGGTGAGCTGATAGGTCGTAGGCATCGCATAGTTTCTTTTCAGCAGAGCCTTAAGATAGCCAAAATAGCGATTTTTTTCAGCAATGCTGACAATACCACCAGCCGATTGAGTCACTCCCGCGTTCTTCAACACATCACGAATCTGGGCCAGCTCAGAATTATCCTGGGCTTTTAGTTCTTTGGATTCAACTTTTTGTTGATCCTTGAGCCTTTCACGGACCAAACGCTCCAACGCTTCAGACTTTTTGAGCTTCACAGCAACATCTGGCTTCACAATCGCTTGGCCATCTTTTTCAGCATCGGGAGTGATGTTCTTGCCGGGATCAATGATTTCTTCTTTGCTTGGCTCAGCTATACCTTCCTCCTCCTTGATCTTTTCTTTAATCGTAAAGGTTTTGGTGAGCTGTGGCAGCTGATTGGTCGGGACACTGACTTCTTCCGACTTCACCGCACTGGGGATAACCGTTTTGGGAGCTGAGCCCATCTCTGCTTCGGTCAGAAATTCAGTGTCGATGCTATACTCTTCCATCGGCAATTTAGGCAAGGAAAGCAGATTAAAAAGGCTGAGAAGGAAGCCGATCAGGTGAACGGCAACGGAAATACCAATAAACATATAGAGCGACCGAGAGTCGCTTTCTATGGCTTCATGTTCGGACTGACTGATCGATGTCAAAGAGCGTCCCTCGTCCGTTATAGAGGTTTATTAGGTGCTTGAGTCAGCATGCTGATACGAGTGACCCCAGCGAGCTTGGCCGCACTCATGGCATCGACGACTCGACCGTAAACCACAGTCTTGTCAGCCCGAATATAAAGTTCCTTCTTTTCTCGCTGCTGATAAAGGTCCTTCAGTCGCTGATCCAATACTCCCGCCGGAACTTCCATTTTTTCGATGAAGTATTCGCCTTTGGAATTGATCGAGAGCACCACCCGATCTTCCGCCATACCGCTGCTTCGAGCTTTACTGCTAGGTAAATCCACGTTGATCCCTCCGATGGAAAGAGGCGCGGTCACCATGAAAATGATGATGAGGAGGACGAGCATCACATCGACCAGAGGCACGATGTTAATGTCAGCCACCTGCCCGCTATCATCGTCATTATCGGACTGGGATGATTTAAATTCCATAAGAGCACCTTAAAGGGGAGATTGAGTGCTGGCGCTGCCCTTTTTATCGCTCACCAAATAACGGCCAACGATATTGAGAAAGTCCGCACAGAAGCCATCCAAAGAGCCAAGCAGGTTGCGAATTCTAGCGTTGGCGGCGTTGAAGCCGATGACCGCCGGAATCGCCGCTAGCAGACCAAACGCTGTGGCAATAAGCGCTTCTGAAATACCAGGAGCCACTGCGGCAAGGCTTGCCGAACCGGTTCGAGCAATCCCTTCGAATGAACCCATAATAC
>JBGSRE010001025.1:0-4970 GCA_041737755.1 Oligoflexus sp. | reverse complement strand
TAAAGCTCAGGTTGATGAAACCGATCTTTCACAAATCAAAAAAGGTCAGGATACCACGGTGGTGCTCGATGCCTACCCTAACGAAAAATTTGCCGGTAAAGTCGAAAAGCTCGCCTACGATGCAAAAACCGTCAGTAACGTCACGACCTATACGGTTGATATCCTGCCGCTTAAAACTCCTGACTTTATGCGCAGCGGCATGACCGCCAACGTCACCTTTCTCGTCTCGCAGAAGGTCGATGCCCTGACCATTCCGAGTGAATCCATCAAATACAAAGGAGGCAAGCCGACTGTGCTCTTGCCCGATCCCTCCGATCCCAAAAAACCACCGACGGAACTGGAAATTCGGCTGGGCGTGAGCGATGGCAAGCTGACAGAAGTGCTAGAAGGCTTAGCCGAAGGTCAGACTCTTTTGATTGCTGACTTAAAATCCGCTGCTGGCAAAACCCCTGGCAAAAATCCATTCATGCCCTTTGGCAACAGTCCACGCAGGGGAGGCCGGTAACAACATGCTCGAACTCCGAGGGGTCAACAAAAGTTACCGTATGGGCGATAGCACCGTCTATGCTTTGCGGGATGTTTCCGTCACAATCGAGAATGGTGATTTCGTCGCCATCATGGGACCTTCAGGATCCGGCAAGTCTACGCTCATGCATATCATGGGTCTTTTGGATGTCCCCGAATCGGGTTCTTATTTGATTAACGGCCGCGAAGTTTCCAAACTTGATGAAGATGAGCTGGCCGTTCTCAGGCGCAAAGTCTTGGGTTTTATCTTTCAGCAATTCAATTTGCTACCACGCATGAGCGCCGCCCAAAACGTATCTCTGCCGCTGTTCTATTCGCAGGGCAAAATCAATCTGGAGCGCAGTGAAGAGCTGCTGAAAATCGTCGGCCTCGGCGATCGCATGGGCCATAGACCCAATGAATTGTCGGGTGGTCAGCAGCAGCGCGTTGCCATCGCTCGGTCCATGGTCAACGCGCCTCTGATGGTGCTGGCTGATGAACCGACGGGGAATCTCGATTCCAAGAGCGAAAAAGAAATCATGTCCCTCTTGAAAAACCTTAACGAGCAGGGCATCACGGTCATCATCGTCACCCATGAGGATGAAATCGGTCAGCAGGCTCAACGTTTGATTCGCATGCGCGATGGCAATATTCAATCGGACGAACGGCTGGCTCCTTTGCCAGTCGTAAGCCATCCTGCTCAGTCGCAAGAAGCCGAAGCCAAAGGCGGATCCGGCGTTACCAATGTCTGGCAGCATTTTGTGCAGGGCATTAAAACTCTCGCGGCCAACAAAGTAAGAACCGGCCTTTCCATGCTCGGTATTCTGATTGGTGTTGCAGCTGTCGTGGCGATGCTAGCCCTGGGTAAGGGCGCCCAGTCAGCCATTGAAAGTCAGCTTTCCTCGCTTGGTTCCAACCTTCTCGTGCTGCGTTCCGGAGCCTCAAGGGGACCGGGCGGTGCGATGTCGGAAGCCGGAGCGGCGACGCGATTTACCGTGGAAGATGCCAAGGTCATCGGGGAGCGTATCGAATTTGTACAAAAAGTCGCATCGGTCGTCAACGGTCGGGGGCAGGTCACCTTTGGCAATAAAAATTGGGCGACTTCGCTGACGGGTTCGACCGCTGAATATGCGAGCATGCATGCCTTAGAACCCGATGTGGGGCGTTTCTTTACCGAAGATGAAAACAAACATCGAGCCCGCGTTGCGGTCATCGGTCGGACTCTGGTAAGAGAGCTATTCGAAGGCAAAAATCCTATCGGTGAAATGATAAAAATCAACAAGATTAATTTTCAGGTCGTCGGCCTGCTGCCCGAAAAAGGTGCCAATGGTTTTCGCGATCAGGATGATATGATCCTGATGCCGATCGAAACGGCGATGAATCGTCTGCTCGGCAAAGAGTACGTCGATTACATTGAAATCCAAGTGGAAAATACCGCCGCCATGGATAACGTGCAGGATCGCACTCAGGATCTGCTCTATGCACGAAAACGTGTGCCTATCTCCCGGCAGCAGGATGCCTTTTCCATTCGGAATATGGCCGAACTGCAGAACGCTCTGAGTTCAAGTACCAAGATTATGACCCTTCTTTTATCCGTCATCGCCTCGATTTCACTGCTGGTCGGCGGTATTGGTATTATGAATATCATGCTCGTTTCGGTCACGGAACGAACGCGAGAGATCGGTCTGCGGAAAGCGATAGGAGCGAGGCGAGCCGATATTCTTTGGCAGTTTCTCATCGAAGCCGTGGTCGTGAGTCTGGTCGGTGGAATTTTGGGGATCCTCTTGGCAGTGCTGATTACCGTCACGCTCTCGGCCGTTTCCGGTTGGACGACGACCATTACGGCTTCCTCGGTCATGCTCGCCTTCTTCTTTTCCGCCGGCGTCGGTATTGTGTTTGGCATTTATCCGGCCCGCAAGGCGGCGCGACTGAATCCGATTGATGCCTTGCGCTACGAGTAGTATCGGAATGCGACCAAAAGCCTAGCAAAGCTGCTTTTGCTAGGCTTTTTCTTGGCGCAATTGGGGACCAAAGCCTCGACTTTCCAGGGCTTCCTTATTCAGCACTATTGACGCATTGCGGGGCCGTTGATTCCGTAATAGCTTCCACCCGATCCCGCTCGCCCGCGCAATTGGAAAGGCCAGGCATGACCAAGACCTACCGAAGAGCCAACATTGAAATCAGTAATATCTGCAATTTGAAATGCAGTTTTTGTCCGGAAGTCGAACGGCAAAAATATAGCATGGAGCCGGAATCTTTCGAGGGATTGGCAGCGCAGCTGGCTCCTATCGTCGATGAGGTATGCTTGCACCTCATGGGGGAACCGCTCAATCATCCACGTTTTGCTGAATTCGTCGCCGCCTGCGCTCGTCATCAATTGCCCGTGAACCTGACCACCAATGGTCTTTTGCTATCGGGGGAACGCCGGACTTGGGCCCTGCATCCTATTGTCAGGCAAGTGAATATATCCGTTCACAGTTTCGAAGCCAACTTCGGCGTCCGCGATGTTGGTCCTTATATGGAACGCGTCTTCCAATTCACTCGCGCGGCATTGGAACAAAGACCTGATCTTTACATCAACATGCGCATTTGGGATCTCATGGATCCGGCGACACTCAATGACACCAACGCTGCCATCCGCCAGCATATCGAAGAAGAGTTTAAAGTCGATCTAAGGGCGATCAAGATCGATGTTCGTCGTCGCAAAAATTTGCCATTGCAGGGCCGCATCTATCTGCATTTCGACTCGCGCTTTGTCTGGCCTTCGCCACAGCTTCCTCTTCGCGGTCAAGAGGGATTTTGCCACGGACTGTCCAATCACTTCGGGGTCCATGCCGATGGAACGGTTGTCCCTTGCTGCCTGGATAAAGAAGCGGTGATCAATCTGGGCAATATCTATCAGCAAAGTCTGAACGAAATATTGCAAAGCTCGCGAGCCGAATCCATGCGTCAGGGTTTTGCTCGCGGCGAGTTGCGCGAAGATCTTTGTCAACGCTGCCCGTTTATTGAGCGCTTTGCCAGCAAGGCTCGCAAACTCGCCCAAAAAGCCCCGCTTCCGCTCTAAGTCTGCCGCTTCTCTCAATCTTTCGCTGGAAATTTTTTTCCTTGATCCGCGGGTGTTCGGTAAAGCCGAAATGCTTCATAATACCTGCATCTATCCTCATTTCCCGAAAGGTCTGGCATGCAAACTTATTTGATCCGCTTCGGTGCTTTGTGTTGGCTTTTTTCTGCTTCTTTGGCAGTCGCGACAGAATTTGCTCCATTGCCCAAAGGTTTTCGAAATTGGGTTCACACCAAATCTATGGTGATCCCTGATAAAAGCCATGGACTTTATGGTTTTCACAATAACTATGCGAATCCAAAAGCTCTGCAGACTTTAAAATCGGGTGGCACCTACCCAGAAGGCTCCACATTCGTCATTTCTTTTTACGAGGTGAAAAACGAAGGCGGGATGACCTCTCAGGGCGGCAAACTGATGGATGCTGTCATGGTTAAATCAGCTAAAGCCAAAAACACCGGCGGCTGGGCTTATGGTGTTTATGACCCAATGGGCAAGAAAAAAGCCGTCGATGTCGTCAAGAATTGCTACGAATGTCATAAAGCACAAGCGAAAGCCACGGATTATATATTTGAAAAATATATCGACTGAGGATATGAGGAAAGGCTGTGAGTTCGTCATTCTCTCACAGCCTTATTTCGGAGTACCCTGTGCGAATTTCTTATCTTAGCTCTGCCTTCTGTCTTTTCCTTGCGACAGGCCAGGCCTCAGCATTCACCAGTGTTACCGGGGTCAATAGCGGTGGACGCCTGACGGGTGGCCTGCTTCTCCAAGACACTCGGTACGAAACCACTGATAACTATGACGTTGAAGCTACCATGCTGGTAGCAGGCTACAAGGCGGCATTGTCGCCTCAATTTGCCTTGGGCGCTGGATTGGGCGTCCTGCTTGATGGCGAATTGGGCAATGATTATAGCGCCAATGATGGCAGCGGTATTCGCCTCTTCGTCGATGGCCAGTTTCAATTCAAACAATGGGGCAAAAATCAACTGCTGGGCACCTTTGCCTTAAGCCACGATCGCTTTAACTTCTCCGAAGACTTTGCAGGACGTAACATCGACCTCGACTTTACGATGACTGAAATCAAGATCGGTGGACTGTTCGCGCACAAAGTCAGCAGCGCATCGCTCTATGCGGGTCTGGAAGCCTATCTCTATTCCGATGGCGAACTGGATCCAGGTTCTCGTTCAATAGACACAGAACGCGACGACCGGTTGAACCTTCGGCTGGGCGGAACATTTTCTGTGGACTCAAGCATCGATCTGCGGGCCGATCTCTACCTCCTCAGCGAGCAAACACTGATGCTTGCCGCGGATTTCCGTCTGTAATACCCAGCAAGGGGAATTCCCCTTGCTCGCATTGAGGATGGTCTATGCATCGCCGCCTGCTTCTCGAGCTCTTGACCGCC
>JBGSRE010001016.1:0-3837 GCA_041737755.1 Oligoflexus sp. | reverse complement strand
GTCCTTAAATCACCCAAGGGCTGGACGGGACCGAAGATAGTCGACGGTCAGCAGATCGAGGGTACTTTTAGAGCCCATCAAGTGCCCATTTCGGTGTCGACCAAAGCACCTCCGGAGCATCTTAGGCAGCTGGAGACTTGGCTCCAGAGTTACCGGCCCGAGGAACTGTTCGATGAACGTGGGCAGCTTATACCAGAATTGGCTGAGCTTGCCCCAAAAGGCGATCGACGCATGGGCGCGAATCCCCATGCTAACGGTGGCATTCTTCTCCGTGATTTGCGTTTGCCGGATTTCCGTGACTATGCCTGTGATCTTGTCAAACCGGGAGTGCAAGGTATCGGCGATACCCATATCCTCGGACGATTTCTGCGCGACGTCGCGAAACTTAATCAGGAGCAACGGAATTTTCGCGTTTTTGGTCCTGATGAAACCATTTCTAATGGACTTGCCGCTATCTTCGAAGAGACTTCGCGCCAGTGGGATGCTAGGACCGTGCCTCTCGACGAATTCCTCGCCCCAGCTGGACGAGTCATGGAAATGCTCAGCGAACACCAATGCGAGGGCTGGCTAGAAGGCTATTTGCTCACCGGGCGGCACGGAATTTTTAATTGCTATGAAGCCTTTATCCATATTGTCGATTCCATGTTCAACCAACACGCTAAGTGGTTGAAGGTGACAGCAGAACTCCCCTGGAGGCGGAAGATCGCCTCTTTAAACTACTTACTAGCTTCACACGTCTGGCGTCAGGATCACAACGGCTTCACTCACCAAGATCCAGGCTTCATCGATCATGTCGTCAACAAAAAAGCTGATATTGTTCGGGTGTATCTACCGCCCGATGCCAATTGCTTGTTGTCGGTTATGGATCACTGTCTTCGCAGTCGCCACTATGTTAACGTCGTGATAGCTGGGAAACACCCAGCCCCACAGTGGCTGACAATGGATGCTGCCGTCAATCATTGTACGAAAGGTATTGGTATTTGGCAGTGGGCGAGCAATGACCAAGACATAGAACCCGATGTAGTCATGGCCTGTTGCGGCGATGTACCCACGCTCGAAACACTTGCGGCCGTCTCTATCATGCGTGAGCACTTACCCGATTTGAAAATTCGCGTGATCAACGTCGTCGACCTTATGAAATTGCAGCCGGCGTCTGAACATCCGCATGGTTTGAATGACGTCGAATTTGATCAACTTTTTACCAAATCCAAGCCGGTAATTTTCGCCTTCCATGCTTACCCCTGGCTGGTCCACAGACTCACTTATCGGCGAACCAACCATAACAATATCCACGTTCGTGGCTATAAGGAAGAAGGTACCGTGACCACTCCATTCGATATGACCGTACTGAACGAACTAGATCGCTTTCACCTCGTTATGGACACGATCGATCGTCTGCCTCAGACTGGCGACAAAGGAATCTATTTAAAGCAGCAGCTCAAGGACAAGCTTGTTGAACACAGACAGTATATCAATAAAAATGGCCAAGACATGCCTGAAATCCGCGACTGGATATGGAGTGCAGGCCATGAATGAACAAAAACTGATAACTCTTGCTAAGGCCCTGATGGCGGATGGAAAAGGTCTGCTAGCTATCGATGAAAGCAATCCTACCTGCAAAAAGCGCTTTGCAAAATTTGGGATTCCACAAACGGAAGAGAGTCGACGAGCCTACCGAGAATGGATTATCACAACACCAAATCTAAGTGAATGCATCTCTGGAGTTATTCTCTACGATGAAACAATCCACCAGAAAACCAAAGATGGCACTTCCTTCATAAAGATCATCAACGACGCCGGAATGATTCCCGGCATCAAGGTCGATACGGGCGCAAAAGATATGGCAGCTCATCCCGAGGAAAGAATCACTGAAGGACTTGATGGTCTGAGAGGACGTCTGCATGAGTATTACCTAATCGGGGCCCGTTTCGCAAAGTGGCGAGCCGTCATCACCCTAGGCGAAGGTAGACCCAGTCGAGCCTGCATCGAAGCTAACGCTCATGCCCTGGCTCGCTACGCTGCTTTGTGTCAGGAAGCCGGAATCG
This sequence comes from Oligoflexus sp., assembly GCA_041737755.1. Taxonomy (GTDB): domain Bacteria; phylum Bdellovibrionota_B; class Oligoflexia; order Oligoflexales; family Oligoflexaceae; genus Oligoflexus. The sequence continues at coordinate 1,792 of JBGSRE010001016.1, read as the reverse complement.
TCCCCATTGTGGAGCCAGAAGTGCTTATGGAAGGCTCCCATACCATGGAGCACTGCCAGGACGTAACGGAGCAAGTTCTGAGAACAGTTTTTGATCAGCTTTCGACCCAAGCTGTGCTGCTAGAGGGGATGATTCTGAAGCCAAACATGATTCTTCCCGGGCTAACTTGCCCCACTCAAAATACCGTCGCAGAGATTGCCGATGCCACCGTGCGGTGTTTTCTGCGGACTGTTCCGGCAGCTGTTCCAGGAATCGCCTTTTTGTCGGGCGGACAGTCGGGCGAACTAGCGTCTGCCCGCCTCAACGCTATGAATCTTCGATCTAAACCACGATTGCCTTGGGATGTGGGATTTTCTTTTGGCCGCGCCATTCAACAGCCGGCTTTAGAAATCTGGAGCGGCGAGGAGGGACAGGTGCAGGCCGCGCAGCATGCCCTGCTGCATCGAGCCCGTTGCAATCGATCCGCCCGTCGCGGGGAATATAGCAAGGAGATGGAACATTGATGACTCCGAAAGACCATAGAAATTCATCCCTTCGACTCTATCTTATTCGCCACGGTGAAACCGAGTGGTCGCTGTCAGGCCAATACACGGGGCGCGAAGATATTCCCTTAACAGCTCATGGTAAGGATATGGCGAGGAGCCTTGGGCGAAGCCTTCGGAATATCTCTTTTTCGCATGTTTTCAGTAGTCCGCTGCAACGTGCTCAACAAACCTGTCAGCTGGCAGGCCTTACGCCGAAAACGGAGATCGAACTCGACTTGATGGAATGGGATAATGGCCATGATACCGGAAAAACTCCGGACGAGGTTCTTAGCAGCCGACCCGATTGGAATCTCTTTCGCGACGGTTCTCCTGGGGGAGAGACAGGCGGCGATATATGCTTGCGGGCCGACCAGCTAATAGAACGACTTCGTACACTCGATGGTAATGTTGCCCTGTTTTCCCATGGACACTTTTGCCGCGTTTTCGCCGCTCGATGGCTTGGCCTAACTGTGGAGTACGCTCAGCACTTTATTTTTGACACCGCGTCCCTGAGCATTTTGAGTTTCGAACATGAAAACATGAAAGTTCCGGCCATCCTGCTCTGGAACTCAACTGTTCCGAATTCGTGATCCAAGGTTTACCAGAGGCCATGACTTTCTTGGTTCGGGAGCTTACCGCAGACTTAAGAGTAACGGTTCATGCTTGAAACAAATTTTTCAATCTGCTCGCCTATAGTTTCCTCCCTACTCAAAAATCGATCCTTCGCCTAAGCTCAGAGGGCATCTTGTTTTTCCTCGTCACTTCGTTCAATTCTCTCGGCAGGCACAAACCCTTTGAAAGTCGGCATTCAATGCACTGCCAGAGGTCGTCGATCCCGTTTCACGAACTGACTGTTGAATATTTATTGCAGGGATTGTCCAGATAGCACAACCTACCCCGAGGCCTAAGTCTAACTTATCAGACTCCAATTTTCTAATGTAGCCGAGTTCGAAAAGTGCGTTTCCGCATTCAATCGGATCGCCTTGACTGCCAAAAGTGGAGAGAGTTGCCGGATGATAGCTGCGGCCTGTGCCTTGACACACCTGATCGCAGCTGGCGCCTTTGGTGCCGAGGAACATGCAGTAGTATCCGGAGAGCTTGCCCGTTCCCGTGCATTTACTGACAACTTTCACACTGGCTGGGGGTGATACAATGATTTTGCCCGTTGGTGTCGTGAGAATAGCTCTGGGGCGAATCAATCCTTCAACCAGTCCTGAACTGACTAAACCTGAACTGCTATGGATAGATCCGCAACCTGTGACAGGGCA
>JBGSRE010001006.1:0-3077 GCA_041737755.1 Oligoflexus sp. | reverse complement strand
GTTAAAAACCAACCGGCTGAGTGATGATGCCGCCCGAACTATCGATTCACTCGCCAAAAATCAGCAAAACCTCCAATATCTAGCAAGCTTGCCCCGTCTTCATGTGATCGATGATGTGCTGGACCAAGCCCTGGTTCTTGTGCACGGTGGACTTTGGCCCGGACTGCCGATCTGGAAGCAACCGCAGGCGGTACTTTTTGCTCAACTCATCCATCCGCAAAAGCCAGGAGATGTTGCCTGGTTTAACGATGCCGGAGCCAAGGCTCGCGGACTTGTGCCTTGGCCGGAAACTTGGGATGGTGACGAGCTGGTCGTTTATGGACATTCCGTCTATCGCGAAGCAACCCAAATCGGGCGAACGATCGGCATTGATACGGGCTGTGTGTTTGGGGGATCTCTGACGGCTTTGATCCTGCCCGATTGCCGCTTCCTTACGGTGAAAGCCAATCAGCAATACTCTCTTCGCGAAAATTTATACCGGGATGATTGAAGCCATATTTATGACTGAAATCGGCGAAGGAAAGGCCCATGACTGGCAGCTACTCCCGGATATCCCATGACGGCCACCTTGCTAGGCACTCCATAAAAAGCATATTCCATGAGCTGCATCAGGGATTGATAGCCGAAGCGCCTGAGACTCATCATACTTTTCTGCCAACGACCTAAAAATCCAACCCGTTCATCCCGGCTGGCCTCTTTGCAAGGTCTGCACAATCCCAGAGCTAGGCGCGTGACGGGCAAGCTCAGCAGGGTAAGGAGCAGCATAAGATCACTTCGATGCCGCTCGGAAAGCTTATCCATCGCATAATCCATAGCTTTTAAGGTTTGCGAGAGGAGGCGGTGATCCTCGGGACGTGAAACATGCAAATCGACTCCCAAAGCTACCGGCAAAAGAATGAGCAGAATCGATAGATCTTGTTCTCGAAGATGTTTGTAAGACTCGTCCCTAGCAAAGCTTGGTGTATCCATCGCATAGGTCCATGACGAAGCAATGAAGGTCGGCATAGCACCCAAAGTTTGGGCACTCTGAGCCAAAAAAACACGTCGTGAATAGGGAGACGTCATGTAAACCCCATTGAAAAAGACCTTCGGACGCCGATTTTAGATCAGAGTCCAAAAAATTCCTACTTTTGAAATGACCGACTTCGCAATCAAAGCGACCTGCTCAGACTTGTTGAGCAGCGGCTTGCATCTCAACTTGCTATGTGGTCGGAGTTTCGTTAGCAAAGAATGGGCCGTTTCCTGTCTTTTGCCTAGGCTGAGGAGTCAATTTTGAGCGACACACCGAATTTTATTGCCATCCCCGATCAAGCTCTCACGTTTGCTGAGCGGGCTCGGATCAGTCTCACGACTTCTCTGCGCTTTATGCAAGACCAGGCGATTCCGTCCCTGCTCTTTTTAGCCGTCTATCTTGGCTTTATGCTATGGGACTATTCTGCGCCACGGGCTGTTACCGATGCGGCGGCCCCCGCCTGGCTCGATCACCTTCCGCCTGTTCTGGATTCCATCAAAAACCAATGGAACCACCAGTCCCAGCTCACCTGGCGAGCCAGCCTTGCTAGTTTTATTATGCTCCTCTACTGGGGCAATGCTTTGCTGTATATCGCGGATCGCTCGGCCGCTTTTCAAGAGCGAACGGTCGTAGGCTTGGTTCGCTATCTGCTGCGTGGCAGCGCCATTTTCCTAGTCATGGCTGTCCCTGTCGTCATTGGGCTCCTCCTTTTGCTGGTACCAGGCATATTTCTCTTTACGGTGATGATCACAGCCGCCTCTCTTTGCTTTTTTAAAGATCTGAGTGTCTTTCGGGCAATCGGTCAAAGTTTTCGGCTTATATGGCGAGGAATCTCGTCCCAGAAAAGAGTTTTTGGCTTGAGTCAGGTCTTCATCGATATCATTGCCATCAATGCTTTAATTCTCATCTCTACACTGCTTATAGGCGGAGTAATCAACTTTTTTGCCAGCACTCTGAGCGCTTTTGTACCGGCGAAAACTCTGCTTTTTGGTCATGCCGCACTCGTCATGTCCAGCATCATCGGGGCGTTCCTCAATCTCAGTCTGACCATTTTCATCCTCCGGACCTACGCCGAGTCCATCCATGTCCAGGAAACCCTGTCCGTAGCTGCATCTCTTGGCTATAATACAGAAAAATAGGACTGACGAAGGAGTCGCCCATGCTCTCTAAGATCAAGTTACAATTCCTTGGCGCTTATGCTGGCGTAACAGGAAGTAAAAGTCTATTGGAATGGAAGAATCAACGCTATCTGATCGATTGCGGTCTCTTCCAAGGCCCTTCCGCAGTCCGCCAGCAGAATTGGGCTGATTTTCCTATCAAAGCATCAAGCATCGATGCCGTTTTTCTCACCCATGCTCATCTTGATCATGTCGGTTATCTACCTCGCCTCTATAAACAGGGTTTTCGCGGACCTGTCTACTGTTCCGAGGGCACTCAGGATCTGGCCGAAATCATTCTCCTGGACTCGGCTCATTTGGAAGAAGAATCAGCAGCCTATGCTAACGAAACAAAATACTCCTATCATGAAAAACCATTGCCGCTCTTTACGATCAAAGATGCCGAAGATGTTTTGAAACTCTTCCAACCGATCCCGCGCTATGAATGGCACAAAGTCAGCGATGATCTCAGCATCCGTTTGCTCCGAGCTGGCCACATTATCGGCGCAAGTATGGTGCAGGTGATGGTTAGCCAGGAAAGTAAATCCAAAGTCTTGAGTTTTTCGGGTGACATTGGTCATGACAAATCGATGATACTGAAGGGACCGGATGCTATGCCGGAAACGGATGTTCTGATCCTGGAGTCCACTTACGGCGATCGACTGCATGCGCATGAAGATGCCTGCGAGACCTTGGGCAGTTTTCTTAAGAAGGCTATCGATCGGAGCGGAGTCGTCGTGATCCCGGCCTTTGCTGTGGGTCGTTCCCAGGAACTGATCTATATGATCAGTCAATTGGAACTGTTTGGTAGCTGATTTTTGTAAGGGCGAGCGCCGCAGCGCAACAAGCTGGGGTGTTTATAGCATCACCGATGAGGTCAACGGCGTATCTTTGGGACTTTATTAAAC
>JBGSRE010000954.1:0-11065 GCA_041737755.1 Oligoflexus sp. | reverse complement strand
AAGGTTAAGAGTGATCGCAACCGTTTCCTTGGTGGTCATGCTTCTGTCCCAGTTCATTTTTATTTATAATTTTTTCTACAGTATGTTTAAGGGCAAGAAGGCGGAGGCCAATCCTTGGAAAGCCAATACCTTGGAATGGGTGGCTGCGTCGCCTCCGCCCCATGGGAACTTTGAGGTCTATCCGGAAGTCTACCGCGGACCTTATGAGTTCAGTGTTCCTGGCCGGGCTCAAGATTTTTGGCCGCAGAACGTGAAAGACTAATACTGCATACGAAGAGGACGTGGGAATGCAAGCTCCAATGGCGACGGGTCGCAGTGTAACAGGAATACCAACAGGCCGCTTGGCGGTCTGGTGGGTCGTCGGGTCAGAGATCGTCATTTTTGGCGGTCTTCTTATGTACTATATTATGCTTCGCCAAAAATTTGATTTTTGGTCGGAAAGTTCGGTTCATACCAGCACAACGGCCGGAGCAATCAACACCTTCATTCTGTTGACCTCTTCTTTGTCGATTGTCTTGGCTCATTACTATGCCGAGCAAAAAGATCACATCAAGTCGTTCAAGTATATCTGGTTTACCATCGGAGGCGGTCTCTGCTTTCTCTTGGTCAAGAGTATCGAGTGGACGAATGAAATCATGCACGGCTACACCATTGGCTCGGCGCTATTTTGGTCTTTCTACTATACCGCTGCAGGGATTCACGCAACCCACGTTATCGCTGGGATGGTTATCATGGCCATCATTTCGTTTGATGTTTTGAAGAAGAAGAACATGCATCGCGTCGAGTTGATCGGCATCTACTGGCACTTTGTAGATATCGTATGGATTTTCCTCTTTCCCCTTCTCTATATCGCGAAATGAACCCGAAGGTTTAGGAGATTGAAATGGCAGAGCACGCGCATTCGGACAAACATCATGGTCCTTCTTACTATGTGAAGATTTGGGCCATCCTGTTGGTTCTTCTGATCATAAGTATCATCGGCCCCGAGTTGGGCAATCGACACTTGACCTTGATCACGGCCTTTGGTATCGCCATCGTCAAAGCTGTGATGGTGGCGGCTTACTTCATGCATCTCAAGGTCGAGAAGAAGTATATCTCTTACATGCTGCTGGCCATGCTCTTGATGGTCTGCATGTTTTTCCTTGGTACCGCCGGCGATACCATGAAGCCTGACGGCCAAAACTGGACGAACGATGCCGCTCATAAGCTTATTGAGCAGCACAAGGGTATGTCCACCGAAGGGCATAAACCATAATCTCAAGATCGTCTGGCTGGCAAATGCTGGAACTTACGATCGACAAGGAGTCCCTATGGCTCAATCTATGAGTCTATCAGCGGGTTCAATGAGTGCACGCAAGCCGGCGATCCCCAGCAGTGTGCTTGGGATGCTGCTTTTTGTGACGACCGAGCTCATGTTTTTCCTAGCGCTGGTCAGCGCTCATACCGTGATCAAATCCAGTGCGGGCCTCTGGGCTCCGCCTGAGTCCGTGCGACTGCCGCTGCTTGCCACGGGGTTCAACACTCTGGTACTTCTCAGCAGCGGTTTGTGCCTTTTTTTGGCGGGACGCAATTTTGGTAAGGAGCGCTGTCGCACTCTGTTTGCGCTTTCAATCGTGACAGGCTTATTTTTTGTGTGTCTCCAGGGCTATGAATGGGTTCATCTGATCCAGTACGGACTGACCATGACCTCAGGTGTCTTTGGAGCAACATTTTTCCTTCTCGTCGGCAGCCACGGACTGCATGCAGCATCAGCTGTGATCGCAATGGCAGTGGTTTACCGCTTCATGGTTCGAGGGAGAATCAGCCGTGACAATTTCAGAGCTCTGGAAATTTTTTGGTATTTCATCGTCGGCATTTGGCCGGTCTTCTACACTGTCGTCTACTTCTGATCGAGTTCAAATTTCTGCTCGGCCTCCTCATCTTCCCGCTGTCTTGAGCTTTTTGCTGCTCGCTGTAGGCATGTTCTTTCAGGCTGGGCAAGCACTAGCCTGTGCTGCCTGCACAGGTGGAACTCCGGAGCCCGTGCGCCAGGCCTATAGTGTTTCGACTGCCTGGTTGTCTGTTGTGCCGCTGATCTTTATGGGGTCCGTGGTGTTATTTATCTATCGTGTGGTCAAACGTGGAAAAAGTGAAGAGCAATAGAACCTTTCTGATATCTCTACTTGCGCTGGCAGTGCTGATCGTCTCCTATTCTTTGCTTAAAAATTGGTTTGATCTCTTAGACGATGATTATGTCAAGTATGAGAAGTACGAGGCAGCGCCGAGCTTTTCTCTCGAGCTCAAGAAACTTGTGCATCCCTCAGCGCTCAGCGGCAAAAAGGAAATGACCTTAGCTGATTTGCATGGGCAAAATGTCTTGCTGCACTTCTGGGCCACATGGTGCACACCTTGCCGGGAAGAACGGCCTTTTTTGCAGGAGCTGGCGACTCGGCATGCCGATGGATCGTTGCCGATTATTGGCATTGTCAGTTATGAAACAGAGGCTTCCTTAGTAAAGTCTGCTTTGTTGCAGGATACACCTTTTACAGTACTCTTGGATGAAGAAGGTGTCGCAGCGTTGGCTTACAAGGTGCGTGCCATTCCGCAGAGCGTGCTGGTCGATGCTGTCGGTAAAATTCGCTATCGGGTCAAAGGTCCATTGAATGCAAATGAACTGGAGAAAATCGAAGATATGCTGGCGACGCTCAACAAGGAACAAGAGCTGCGCGCACAGAAGTCTGCAGCTATCAATCCCTAAAGGCAAAGTCGGCCTTACCCCATTGGTTCCTAGCAGCCCCTCCAATCACCCTGAGCGCTTCGTAGGAAGCGTCTATTATCCTAAGGAATGCTGAATGGATACGAGCAAAAAAACTTACAACTCGGCCTTTGTTTTTTGGATTATAGGCTCTTTGATGGCGTTGTCCGCGGTCTATATGACGATCGTCATCAAGACGGTGCCAAGAACAGTCGAAAGCTCCAAGGCGGGGCCATTCCCACAATTGGTCGAGCAACTAATCGAGTTTAGTGTGAACCCACCGATCCCAGGTCATGATGGCAAGACTTGGGATAAGGATGCGGTGAACCTGGTCATGGCGGAACTTGCGCCTTATGAGGGTCTCGCCATGAAGCGAGCAGCGGTCAATTATGAACTGCTGACGGTATCCCAAACCAAACTCGATGACAGACATTTTCTACAGATGCGCTTCAAACATCCAAGCGGGGCATTCTTCAGCTTCAGCATGATCCCCATCGCCAAGCGCCATTTTCCTAAAACACGCAGTTTCGTGCACAAGGACGCCTGGTTTTTTCAGTATGGCAAGGATATCGTCGGTTCCGATGCGCCTCCCCAAAGTGTGCTGCCGAATCTCATAAGCCACAATTTGAATATGATCGCGACCAATTATGGCAATGACTACTATTTGATCCTTACCGGTGAAGCACCGGCCAAAGATCTTGCCAAGTGGCTCTTCGAAGTGACCACGATCTTTTCGCCTCGGAAGTGATGCCGATAAGTTTCGAACTGGCCTGGAAATTATGGTGAATTTTTTTTTCGGCTTTGCTGTTGACAAAAGATTCTGAAAACCATAATTATGGAGTCCTCCTAGCGGGGGTGTAGTTAAGTTGGTTATAACGCCGGCCTGTCACGCCGGAGGCCGCGGGTTCAAGTCCCGTCGCTCCCGCCATTTCTTTAAGAATTTCGCTTTATGCGCTAGGAATAAAAGCCGCCTTTCCGATTCTGTCGGGAGGCGGTTTTTTTATGGGACCCTTTTCAAAGCCCGCATTTCCGCTCTGAGATATTGAAATTCCTTCCTTTTTTATAATTTTTGCTAGACATTCCAAGAGCGGATGAGTATCTTCACAACTCGTCGGATGGGGGTGTAGTTAAGTTGGTTATAACGCCGGCCTGTCACGCCGGAGGCCGCGGGTTCAAGTCCCGTCGCTCCCGCCACTCCGATTTCTTCTCTTCTCTCTCCTTATTAAAAATCCATCTATGTCATTTTATTACCTATCCATTACACATGCTCTTGCTGGCATATTTTTTTGCTAAAGTATGTGTTGGGGAATGTGCTCCCGAAGGAGATCAAACAGCATGATGCCGACGGATAGTTCCGAACTGGCCAGACTAATGACCTCGTCGATCGCTCCCGTCTTTCTTATCACCGGCATCGGCGGCATCCTTTCCACCATGGCTATGCGCTACGGACGCGTAATTGATCGCATTCGAACGCTTTTGCGAGACGGACCCAAGCTCTATCGCAAAGAGCAGCTGGGGACCGAGCACTTGAATCGCGAATTGCGATCTCTTTATAAAAGAGCTCGATTGCTCCGCTTCTCCATTATTCTCGGAGCGCTGTCCATTTTCAGCGTTTCCATGACTATCTTTGTGCTGTTTTTTTCCCTTGCCTACGGGTGGGAAGCTCTCTATATCCCACAATTTTTCTTTTTCCTATCGCTGGTCCTGCTGATGATCGGCCTCGCGCTTTTTATCCAAGACTTTGCTATGTCTTTGGCCTGTATCGAACACGATATGGATGTCCGCTCGAGCATCGACATGAGTGAGACCAAGCATGATCCGATCTTTAAATCTTTAGACTAAAGTGTCCGGGCCTATTTCCCATATTCGTTCAAGCCCAACTTGGCTTTGGCTTCGGCCATGGTCAGCTTCTTCTTGGGATCACCTTCATCCCCATCGCCTCCGGCGCCGACAAAGCGATCCTTGCCATCTTTAAAGAGGATGTTGAAGGTCGTCAGTGAGCCATAGGACTTGGTGATGTATGCTTGCAGGTTGATTTTGTCTTCGTTGGACAGCTGCGGCTGGGCATTGATTTTCTGTTCAAGGACCCTGAGGCTTTCCCGAATACCGATGATTTTTTTAAAGAAAACATCGATAGGAATATCCTTGGACTGGCTGTCATTGCCCGGATGGAGAGTGATCTTACCACCCTGCCATCGAGCGGCTATTTCGATTGGTTTGGGACTGAATTCCTCGTCAATTAGTTCCTTAAGCCACTGCTTGATATTGTCATCCACGCTAGCATTCCTCCGTGAGTTGAGCCGCTAGTTTACCATGAGGAAGCATCCCATCCGAAAGCAGGATATAGCGCCAAAATAAAATATTATGGCTTGTCGAGGAAAAGGCTCGTGCTCAAACCAAAAAAAAGACCCGGCATTCGCCAGGTCCTACAGCCATCAGCCCCCGATTGCCAGGGGCGATGAGCAAAAATCACATGTATCCGCCATCATCATGATCATGACCAGCATGTCCGCCGCCGCCTTTGCTTTTCTTCTCAGGCTTGTCGGTGATCATGGCTTCCGTAGTCAGGAGCAAGCTAGCGACCGAAGCAGCATTGATCAAGGCCGTCTTGGTAACCTTAGCTGGATCGATAACACCGACTTTAAAGAGGTCTTCGTAGACTTCAGTATAAGCGTTGAAACCGAATCCATCTTTGCCAGCTCGGATTTTTTCGACGATAGGTGCTGGCTCAAGGCCGGCATTCAAGAGAATCTGACGCAAGGGCTCTTCGACAGCGCGCGAAACGATCTTCACGCCATGCGCTTGCTCGGCGGAAAGATTGCTCAAGCTTTCCAAAGCTTTCTGGGCCCGAAGAAGAGCGACGCCACCACCGGTGACCACACCTTCCGCGACAGCCGCACGAGTGGAATGCAAAGCATCGTCCACACGGGCTTTCTTTTCTTTCATTTCGGCTTCACTGGCTGCACCGACCGAAATCACAGCAACTCCGCCGACTATCTTGGCCAAGCGTTCCTGCAGTTTTTCCTTGTCATAATCACTGGTGCTTTCTTCGACTTGCTTGCGAATTTGCTTCACGCGCGCGTCGATCAATTCTTTTTTGCCAGCGCCACTGACGATCGTGGTGTTGTCTTTATCGATGGTGATGCGCTTGGCATGACCGAGCGATTCCACACCGGCCAATTCCAGCTTCAGACCGATATCTTCGGCGATCAGTGTGCCGCCTGTGAGAACTGCGATATCTTCCAGCAAAGCCTTGCGGCGGTCACCGAAAGCAGGAGCTTTAACAGCCGCAATTTTCAGAATGCCGCGCAGTTTGTTCACCACCAAAGTGGCCAAAGCTTCGCCTTCGATATCTTCAGCGATGATCAGCAATGGTTTCTGCAAACGAGCGACTTTTTCCAAGACTGGAAGCAGTTCTTTCATGTTCGAGACTTTTTTCTCGACGAGCAGGATATAGGCATCTTCCAATTCAACACTCATGCGCTCGGCATTGGTGACGAAATAGGGGGGAAAGATAACCACGATCGAACTGCATACCTTCGACGACTGTCAGAAAGGTTTCAGTACCCTTGGCTTCGTCGACAGTGATGACGCCATCACGTCCCACTTTTTCCATAGCATCAGCGAGGATTTCACCGATTTCCAGGTCGTTGTTGCCAGAAATACTTGCGACGTGAGCGATCGAAGCTCGTGTATCACAAGGCTTGGCCTGGCTGTCGATATTTTTGACCAAAGCGGCGACGGCTAAATCGATACCGCGCTTCAGTTCCATGGGGTTGTGACCAGCGGCCACCAATTTGGAGCCTTCCCGGAATATGGCCTGGGCCAACACGGTAGCAGTTGTCGTGCCGTCACCAGCAGCGTCGGCTGTGCGGGAAGCGACTTCTTTAACCAGCTGCACGCCCATATTTTCGAACTTGCCTTCCAGTTCGATTTCCTTGGCAACCGTGACACCGTCTTTGGTAATCAGGGGGCTGCCAAAACTGCGGTGAATAAGCACGTTTCGGCCTTTTGGACCCAAAGTGACTTTAACGGCATTGGCGAGGGTATCCACACCTTTGAGCATGGCTTCTCGGGAAGCTGTGCCAAAGTTTATCATTTTAGGGCTCATGCGCACTCCTTGAGTGAAAGACTTGTGATGGAATAGAACGAAACTTAGTTAATCACGGCCAGAATATCTTCTTCGCGCATGATCAGATGGTCGACGCCACTGATTTTGATCTCGTTTCCGGCATACTTCGAATAAAGGACGCGGTCACCGATTTTTAGTTCTGGCTTGACGACGCTGCCGTCCTTAAGAACGCGGCCATTGCCAACACCGATCACTTCGCCTTCAACGGGCTTTTCTTGCGCATTATCAGGAATGATGATGCCGCTGGCAGTTTTGGACTCGGAAGCTAAGGGCTTAATAACGACTCGGTCCTGCAATGGTCTAACTTTCATAGAACTTTCCTCCCAGAAAATAACTGAGCTCATATGCTTTATATTTCAGCTCAAAGATAAGACTTGTCTTGAAACTGTCAACGGCCTCTTCAATTATTTTGCCCGGGCAGCGATGACCTTGCATATTCTGCGCAATTCGGGATACTGAAGGATACGAGACAGATCTGCGGACCTTAAGAGGGTCCATACTATACAGAACGCATCGAAGTGACGAGAGGATAAGATAATCCATGCTCGAACAGCATGCTGGGCTGGTGCAGCATACGAAAAGTTTTCCGAATCTCCTTGTCGTCGGTTGGCGGGAGTGGGTATGTATGCCTTCACTCGGCATTGATCGCACAAAAGCTAAAATTGATACGGGTGCTCGAACATCTTCTCTTCATGCCTTTGACATTGAAGTGCTCAAGTATCGGGGGAGGGACATTGTGCGATTTAAAGTTCATCCACTCCAAAGGCAGAACCGGCGTATTATTGTCTGCCAGGCGGATCTTTATGACGAACGAATCGTGCGGAGCTCATCCGGACATTCGGCTCTCCGTCCTGTAATCATGACTCAGCTCCAGGTTGGTCCTTGTTTTTGGGACATTGAATTGACTTTGACCAACCGGGATAAGATGGGATTTCGTATGCTGATCGGCAGACAGGCCATTCGTAAGCATCTTCTGGTGCATCCCGGAAAGTCGTTTATCCTAGGCGCCCGCAAACGCAAGGAAGGGTGATTGCCATGAAGATCGTAATTTTATCCCGTAAGCGGGATCTCTATTCTACAAGGCGTTTGGTAGAGGCGGCGGAAGAACGGGGCCACCAGGTTCGTGTCATCGACTATCTCCGCTGCTACATGAACATTACCTCGACCGATCCCAAAATTATTTACGGACATCAAGTTCTGACCGGTATCGACGCCGTGATCCCGCGGATCGGAGCGAGCTATACATTCTATGGAACTGCAGTGGTTCGCCAGTTCGAATTAATGAACACCTTTGTGGTGAATGATTCCCAGGCCATCGCTCGGTCACGGGATAAGCTGCGCTGCATGCAAAAGCTGGCCAAAGCAGGTATCGATCTGCCAACCACGGGATGTGCCCATAGCACCAAAGATGTGGCGGGACTGATCGAGATTGCCGGCGGCGCGCCGTTGGTTGTCAAGCTGCTCGAAGGGACCCAAGGCATCGGCGTGGTCCTGGCGGAAACCAATAAAGCTGCGGCATCGGTCATCGAAGCCTTTCGTGGTTTGAATGCTAATATTATTGTTCAGGAATTTATTCAGGAAGCGGGAGGCAGCGACATCCGTTGTTTTGTGGTCGGTGACAAGGTCGTGGCTTCGATGATGCGCAAGGCTGCTGACGGCGAATTCCGCTCCAACATCCATCGCGGCGGCAGTGGTCATAAAGTTGAGATTTCCGAAAAAGAGCGGACCATGGCGATTCGGGCGGCTCAGTTGCTGGGATTGGAAGTGGCCGGGGTCGATATTCTGCGTTCCAATCATGGCCCTGTGGTGATGGAAGTGAATTCATCACCTGGCCTGGAGGGCATCGAGAAGACGACCAAAGTCAATGTTGCAGGAGCCATCATCGAGCATATCGAAAGTCGGCTGCAACTGGACGTCTAAAGATCAGTCCTTACCAAAGCCGGGGTCCTTGGGATCGATTTGGGCTAATCCTTGCCTCTCATGCTCTGCTCCCACAGCAATCGACTGAGTGGGTTGGGCAGTGGTCGCGCTGGTCTTTTTATTTTTAGCTTGGGTTACGAGTTGAAAGACATTGGCAGCTTGAGGGGGGGGCCGATTCTCTGGCGGCGCCTCCACTTTAGGCTCTGCGGCAGGACTTAGCTTTTTGCCTTTGCTACCAGATACGAGCTGATCAAATTCTCGAATGATGGTGTGCAGCTGATGCGATTGCTTGGATAAAGTTTCGGCATAGTTCATGGTCTCGTGGGCCATATCAGAGTTAGCGTGGGTAGAACTGTCGATTTCATTCATGGCAATGGTGATGTTGCTCACCCCCTCAGCTTCTTCTTTGGCGGCCGTAGAAATCTCTTCCATCAGTTTCTTGACGTCATTGACGTTTTCCACCACCTCTTGAAGGATGTCTTCGCAACGATTGGCGATCGCCACACCCATAGAAACTTTTTCTCCGCCTTTATTAACCAGAATAACCATCTGTGTTTTGGAATCTCGGATGATCTCTTCCACTTCGCCTCGACTGCGAGACAGCAGCTCACCAATTTCCTTGGCAGCAGAACCGCTCATCTGAGCCAAATTACCGACTTCTTCCGCAACAACGGCAAAGCCTCGACCATGCTCTCCGGCGCGAGCCGCTTCCACAGAGGCATTGAAAGACAAAAGCTTGGTTTGAAAGACGATATCGTTGATGACCTGGGTTTTGCTGGCAATCTTTTCAATAATCTGGATGAAGCTTGCCACGCGCTGATTGCTCTGATCAACCTGGTTGGTCATATCTTGAATACTGCTTTGAATTTCTTGCATGGAAAGCCGCATGTGGTTGACGGCCTCTTTGCCTTCGGTCGCAATGTGAAAGCTCTTATTGGCTTTTTCAGATGAAGAACTGGCGTTATTCACGCTTTGATTGACCATGGCCGTGATTTCATTCAAGGTGGCGACGGTTTCTTGAATAGCCGAAGCCTGCTCGGTGGTGGATGCGGAAACTTTTTCTGAAGCAACCTGCAATGACCCGCTGGTCTGCTTGGTACCCTTGGCCGTTTTAGTGATACGACTCGACAAGCTGGTGAGGGAACGCGAAATATGAGTGAATTCTGCTAAAGACCCCGCCGAGATGATCATGATGAGGACAAAGACGCCCATAAACATCCATAGGCTCCATTGAGCCATGCGATTCAATTCCTTCACTTCGGCTTCATTGTGGACTCGGATGCGATCGGAAAGGCCAATGATTCGAGAGTCCATTTGATCCATGATTTTTAATTGATTGCTTTGAATGGTGCTCACTTCAGAGAAAAGCGTCTGGAAATTTTTGAGGGTTTGATCGTAGCTGACGAGCAAGGCTTTAAACTCGGTTTTTTGAGCGGATTTTAAGGCTCGACTTTGTTCTGTTAAGGAGGCCAGCTGCTGGGATATTTCTAGGGCTGTGGCGGCAGCGGCTTGGTCTTTTTTGATGACCATCTTTTCATGGTTATAGACCATGCTCCGCATAAGATTTAGCATCTTGCTAGCCTCAGCTCCCTTCAGGTTCCAAAGAATATTTTCCAAGTTTTGGGTGGATTGCTCAAGCTGAGCATGAAGGCCTGAATTTCGATCACCGACGACTTGTATCTTTTCCATCAGGGGTAGAAATACGGCGCGGTAATCCGCCACATCATTTTTGAGATTTTTGATTTCATCATCCTTGATAAACTCCTGATTCAGGCCATCAACTTCCTGGAGGAGACGATCGATTCTCGCGAGTGCTTCCTCGCGTTTGAGCAGAGCCCTTGGATCGGGAGTATAAAAGTGAGTCAGCTCTTGGTAGGAAACGATATGGATTTGATCACTGATGCTAACGATGAGTACCTTGAGTTGGTCAATGTTATCAATCATAGCTTGATAACGATTTTGAATGGTGCGTGTGCCGAGGAATGCTAGAACCATAGCTGTCGTAACAAAAGTCAAAGTGATTCCCGTCATCAACAGCAACTTGGCTCGAATCGACAGATCTTTATAGCGCATGACGAAAGTCTCCCAGGAATATCAACCCGCAAAAATGGAGTTCTGAGTTCCTATCGGAATTCCAATGCCTGAAGAAAGCCATTTGGCACGCTATCTTTATGATTTATTGGAAAGAATAAGAATCTTACCCAGGGTTAGAGGGGGATTTATCAGTAGATCTTACCAGCAGGTGTAGAAATATGGCCTCAAGAAGAACGAGCGCGGTA
>JBGSRE010000942.1:0-2826 GCA_041737755.1 Oligoflexus sp. | reverse complement strand
TCCATATAGCTTCTTATGAATTTCACTTCGGCTCCGGTAAGCCGCGCTGGTTTATTTACGAGAGCCGAAAACATCGCGTCCTCGATCTCCTCGGGGTTGACATCCAGCACCTTATCGCCGCCAAAGTCAATATATGACGGGTTTTCGATGATGACTGGAAAGCCAAGAGCAGTATAGATGACTTCTTTATTTTTCATCTCAATTGTCCTTATCAATCACGGTTATGATCATCACCAAGTTAGCGAATCCCACGACCACCCTGATATCCCTGCCATCGACGGTGTTACCGCGCAAAGCATACTTCCAACTATCCCGCCTGATATCGAACTCATCCTTGGTTGCCTCGTGATAGCCGCTTTCAAGAATGTAGCGGACTTCCCTGGAGTTAACGGCTCTATCAGTCATCTGCGTCATCGCATGATCCGTGTACCTGTACTTTCCATGCTGCAGAGCCTTTCGGACCTTATCAAGAACATTGGGGTCTTTCGCCGGGAGCTGGTTCGCCACTTCCTTCTCCTTCGGTGTGGTATAAGCAAAATATGAGCCGCTCACAATTAGTATATCATAAGCATATGTATTTATGAATACTATTGCAATTATTACCATATTTAAAACCGCCCAAGATTTTGGCAGTGCTGGCAAAAAGGACGGGTCGTTCGACTAGTTTGGCGGGCGTTTGATAACGACGATAGGGTTGGGTGATCTCAACTCCTGTTGCTTTCCTCTTTCGCGTGGACTCTCCTTTAAGCACAATCTAGTGGTGATTTTCTGGACACTCCAGCAACTCGATCGCCAAGCATAGGAGAGCTGGTGGGTATAGTAGTATCACCTGATATTATCCCATGATAGTATCAGGTGATACTATCATGGGAATGCTTTATGGCACACAAGTTTCCAGACCTCCATATTAGTGAACAAATACAGGATCTTCAGCTAAAAATTAGCCGTCTAGTCGGCCGTATGGAAGGCGCCCGCGGACTTGTGGCTGAAAAGCCTGAACTGCGGCGAGGAATCAGGGCAAAAACCGTTGCTGCTACCTGTGCGATTGAGGGCAACAGTCTCGCTGTTGATGAGGTCTTTACCATATTGTCTGGCAAACCAGTCAAGACCACCAAGAAAGATCTTACCGAGGTCAAAAATGCCAACAATGCCTACGAGAAGGCAGATGAATGGTCTCCTTGGTCCGCCGACGATTTGAAGAACGCGCATCATGTGATGATGTCGGGATTGATTGCTGATGCCGGAAATTTTCGAAAGGCGCAGGCGGGCATATTTCACGGTACGACGCTGGTTCACATGGCTCCCCCTGCTAAACATGTTTCCGGTCTGATCGAAGACATGCTCCAATCCTTGAAGCAATCTTCTTGGTCTTTGCCGATCAAAGCGCTCATGATCCATTACGAGCTCGAATTCATCCATCCCTTTGCAGACGGCAATGGGCGTATTGGCCGTCTTTGGCAGCATGTCACGCTCCTTCAAGAAAGTGAAATTTTCAGCCTAGTTCCATCGGAAAGCGTAATGAGGGACCAGCAGCAACGCTATTACCAGCTCCTTCGCCAAACCGACAAGACAGGAGACGCACATGACTTTGTACTGTTTGGTTTGGAAGCATTGGAAACAGCACTTAACTTAATCATACCCACCTCAAATGCTTGGTTAAATCCACGCGATAGACTCAACTACGCCAGAGAAAAATTCGAGAAAAATAATTTTGATCGTAAGGCGTATTTGAAACTTTTCCCTGGAGTCTCGAGTGCTACTGCGTCACGCGATTTGGCGAAGGGAGTGGAGATCGGGAGCTTAACGAAGATTGGTGAAAAAAGCCAAACTCAGTATCGTTTCTAGGAAGGTGACATGAATTCCGATCGAAAAAATACTACCAGCTTTCAACTTTCATCCCCGGAACTCGCGAAAATTCACTGATGTTCCGAGTAAGCACGGTCGCATCATGAGCTAGTGCGATGGATGAGATAAGGAGGTCGTTGACACCAATTGTCGTTCCCATCTTGGCAAGAATTGCTCGGTTCAATCCGTAAAATTCTGCTGCCTTATCGTCAAATAATAGCGATTCAAATGGAGAAAAAAATGATTCCAAAACTTTGAGATTCTCGTTAACTCGCTGACTTTTTCTGGCTCCATAGAGCAGCTCGCCTTTGACAATCGAGCAAAGCGCAAAGTCTTTCGGGTCATACTGCGAGAACTTCTTAAGCAGCTCCGCATCTGGCCTGTGAATGATGGCAATGCATATGTTGGTATCGAGCAGGTATTTCATTCCGGCCAATCCCTTTCCTGTTGAGGCAGATCCTCGCGCTCAGGGAAATCCCCTACCCATTTGCCAGCGACGCTTTCGAAGTAGCCTTTGGGCCAGTTAGTCTTGCCATTGATGTGTTTTTTTACCAGCTCTGCAACGTAATTTGAAACGCTCTTCCCACTTTTTTTTGCCTCTTTCTTGATCTTTTCCTCAATATCATCAGGGACATAAAAATTCATCTGAGCCATGTTTTGTTCTCCGGAAGTATCTAGAATATACTTGCCATACTTGTCGGTTGTCAAGCTCCCCAACTTTAGCTTCAACTGGCCTCGAAAAGCAAAGCTATCGCGGAAGGCAAAGAGCTTGCCTTTATCAAACCTTAGCAGCTCCGCTTAATGGATTATTTGAGTCGGTATCTATTTCATGCACTGGCTGCAGAACATCAACCATGACAAGTAATTGATTTACTTGAGAGACTTAAGCTGTCGAAGGTAGTCAAGCAAGCTTTGATGGGTGACTTCTGCAAAAAGGGTCGTCATCAATTCGGGATGTCCTTGGTTACCTGACTCACAGGC
>JBGSRE010000935.1:0-2915 GCA_041737755.1 Oligoflexus sp. | reverse complement strand
GAGATACTCGCCAAACACGGCGGGCAGATCCTTCACCGGAATGCCGGGGCCATTGTCGTCGACTCGGATCATAACCAGATCTGTATTTTTAGTCGCACCCTTGCCCATCCTCTCGATCAGGACACGAATGGTGGGCAGAATGCCATGCTCTTCACAGGCATCCAAGGAGTTATCAAAGGCTTCCTTTAGGGTTGTCAAGACAGCCTTGGTTGGCGAGGAAAACCCCACCTGCTGCAGATTCTTGGCAAAGTACTCGGCGGTGCTACTGGTCTTGATCTGCGCTACTTCTTTGGTTTTGCCGACTGCCATCCCATCCCCCTGCAAAGCGAATCGATTCCGCCCTACTTTCCACTTTTAAAACCAGGTGGATTCCACCCGCAAACTTTGCATCCAACTTAAACTATACAAAATACACAGGTTTCTGTCCCTACCTGGGATGAAAATTGTTGTTGCTACTGACTTTTTCCCGATAAATTCCCAAAGCCCTCAAAAAGCTGGCCTCAGGAATGCTGTTTTGTTTCCGACAAGCACCTTGTCCACGAGTGTTTCTTTGCAACAGGTGAAAGCCATGAAAGATCCGACATTCAAAATACTCTTCGTCGATGACCAGCGTGATTCCGTCGATCCTCTTATGAATTATACCCAGACCCTGGGCTTTGAGGCTATATGGGCACCTGAGCCCAAAGAAGCAATGGAAATTATTCGCGCTGATTACCATAATCTTATCGTTGTTATCTCGGATTATGAAATGGGAGATGTGAATGGCCTGCACTTTCGTGGCATGATGCTCCCCCGCTACCAGGATATTCCCTTTGTCATCTGTTCAGGATTTGTCGACGAAGCGATGCTCCGGCATGGGCTATCGGCAAAGGTAAGCTCGTTTGTTGACAAACCTTACGATTTTGATGCTTTTGATGCGCTGCTTAAAAAAGATTGTCAGGACCGGCTGCAAAACCTCACCGAGCAGAGGGTGCTGCGCCGTACATTTATCGAAGAGGCTTTCGACCTGCTCGAAGAATTCGAAGCCTTTATCCTGGAATTGGAAAGCCGATCGCAGGATCAAGAATCCATTCAGAATATATTTCGTATCGTCCATACCATCAAAGGTGGATCCGGAGTTCTTGACTGGCCTGAATTCACCCGATTTCTCCATGTCTATGAAGACTTGCTCAGCCGCCTTAAGAATCAGCAAACGGCTGCCACCCCGGAAGTCACCTCCAAATTACTCCAAGGCTATGATTTTCTGTCCAAAGCTTTAAAAGCTTTGCAAGCTCAAAAATATGTCCCCATCGATATCGATTTTTGGACCAAAGAATTTCAAATCGGTGCCAGCACCCAAGCCAAGACTGAGGCTGGGCATGACAAGGATGTTCATAAGGAACAGCATGATGCTGACGAAACGATCAAAATCCCAACGCGTATCCTTGATGAATTTATGGAACTTTCAGGCGAAATCACCGTTATTCGCAATACCGTCAATAAACTGGTCCGATCCTTGCAAAAAGAATCACCTGGCAATCGTGATATCAGCATTCTCTCGGAATACTTGGATGAGATGCACAAAATCAATAGTTCCATGCAAGGTAAAATCACCGAACTGCGCAAGGTTTCTATTCACACCATCTTTAAAGGGTATCCACGCACGATTCGAGATCTCTCGCTTTCGTTGAAAAAAGATATTGAGCTGCGCATGGTAGAAGACGGTCTGCGAATCGACACCAAGCTGGCCAATGTTTTGCGCTACTCATTGATCCATTTGATCAGAAACTCCGCCGATCATGGCATCGAAAGTCCTGAAGAGCGGCGGCGTCAAGGAAAACCCGAACGGGGTGTGATCACTTTGCAAGCCATCGAACAGGGCGAGGATGTGGTCATTGACATTCGTGACGACGGCCGCGGCATCAATACCGAATTTATCGGCAAGAGTGCCGTTCAGAAGGGGCTGATCACAGCCGCTGAACTGGAAAAAATGAGTGAAAAGCAAATTTTCAAGATCATCTTTGAATCTGGCTTTTCAACAGCCACCGTCGTCACCGATGTCAGTGGTCGCGGCGTAGGCATGGATATGGTCCGTTCGTCAGTAGAATCGGTTGGCGGACGCATTGAAATCGATTCCATCCGCGGCCAGGGTAGCCGTTTCAACCTTAAACTGCCCATACCTAAATCGGTACTCATCATTCATTCTTTGCGCGTACGGGCCGGATCGCAGCAGTTTAATATTCCCCAGGATCGAATCGTTCGACTCATTAAAGTGGATCTGAGCCGCCATGCAGAAATGATCAATACTATCGATGAAACGGATCTCCTCAAGCAATCCGGTCAGCTTTTTCAACTGATCGACCTCAAGGCAGTCATGCAGGGAGCACCCGTCTTTACTAAAGCCCCGTATCAGGAACTGAATATTGCCATGGTTCGCTGTGAAAACCTGGTTTTTGGTATCCTCGTCGATGCCATCGAGGATGCGGAAGAGGTGGTTGTCAAGAGACTCGCACCGCAAATTCATACGCAGATATTCTTAGGCTCCACCTTTCTCGGCGATGGCAATGTCGGACTGATCATTGACACTCAGGGCTTGGCCACGATGCTAGGACTCTATCAGGAAGATACCCATCAGAGGAAGGAAGATGAAGACACCCAGCTGGTCATCGAACAGCGGCAAGACTATTTGATTTTCCAAGTTTCTGCTCCTGGCAACTATGCTCTACCACTCCAAGATGTTTATCGTCTGGAGGATTTAGATTCCAAGCAATTTACCTACGTAGCAGGCAAACTGACGATCATCTATCGCGATCGGGTCATGCCTCTGACCATTTTGCATTCGAGCTTGGGTCTTTCCCAGGACCGTTCGATCATGGAGAATGAAAAAGTCCCGGCCATCATCTGCAGTATCCAGGGCATCTTCTATGGTCTTTTGG
>JBGSRE010000932.1:0-3254 GCA_041737755.1 Oligoflexus sp. | reverse complement strand
GGTTATAGAAGATGGCTTCATGATTGTCGGCGGTGGAAATTCCTGTGTCAATGATTGGCGAGCGGTAGAAGCAGGGGCTCATGCCTATAGCTGCCGCACTGGCGTCTACCAACCCATGACGCGCTGGTGGAAAAATGCTGAAGGGGATCTGGAAGGCGAGATTGAATTGCCCATGGCGCTCGGTACCGTTGGGGGAGTGACCACGCTGCATCCCACAGCCCAGGGTGCTTTGAAACTCTTGGGTTCGCCTACGGCTCAAGGCCTAGCGGAAATCGTCGTCGCCGTTGGTCTGGCCCAAAATCTCTCGGCTCTCCGCGCGCTGGCTTCCGAAGGTATTCAACGCGGCCACATGAGTCTGCACGAAAGCAATCTGCGAATGGCCCAAGACCATGGAGCCAAACCGCATTGAAAAGGGTAAAGCTTCGAGTACCTGGTAAAATTTTATTGGCTGGTGAGTATGCCGTGCTCAGCGGCCATGACTCGCTGAGCCTAGCTGTGGATCGGTACTTAGAAGTTACGATCACTACGGCAGCGACTGGCGGCTGGCAGCTGCATTCGGATCTTTGGACTAGCCCTAAAAATCTGCTCACAGCGAGCAGCGAAGAAATCGCTCGGGAGCCTTTACTGCAGGTCGCAGCTTTCGCTCAAAAGCATTTTTCATTGCCCCACGTGCATTGTCATATTCAATCCGACCTCGATATTCGCTTCGGACTTGGTAGTTCGTCGGCTTTGCGCCTTGGCGTTCTGCTCGGCGCCGCAGCTCTGGCCCGCGAGCAGGCCGAGATTCCCATCGGTTCGACCCTCGAAGCCGCGGCCCTGGTTTATCGTATGCAGCGGGAGCAGCAATCCTTCGCATCGGGATACGATGTCCTGACTCAAGCCCTGGGTGGCCTTCTGCTTTGGAAACCTGACTATGTGAACTGGCCTGGCTCAGCATGGCAAAGACTGCCACTCGATCGAATCTCATCTCATCTCACCATCATGGTCGGCGGACGCGGCGCTCCCACCGCTCGAGTTGGAGGAACGGTGCTAAAGGCCTTGGCTCAGTCGCCGATTCAGCAGGCTTATTTTGCAGCATCCGATCAGCTGGTGACGAGTTGGATTAAATTTCTAGAGCATGGTGATGTCGCGCTTCCTGAACTTTGTCAGAATCTTGGCAAACATCGCCGGCTTTTTGCGACGCTCCCTTATTTTCCATCCATGGTTTTTCAAGCCTTGGAAACTTTGCCAGGTTTCGATCAAACATGGTCGGCAAAAACCACAGGCGCCGGAGGCGAAGATGCGCTGCTGCTCATCGGCGCGCAAGGAGATATTCAAACAGCCATCAGGGAACTGGCTTTACAAGGCTGGTATGCGCTGCCGATTCAAGCCACAGAATTAGGCGCTAGCCTTAGTTATGGGATGGAATCATGAGCACTCTCTATATCGCCAGCGTCCCGAGTAATATCGCCTTTATAAAATATTGGGGCAAGCGGCCTTCCGCTGCCCAGTGGCCAGCCAATGACTCGCTGTCGATGACTTTGAACGAGCTAGGTACCCGCACCTCGGCGCAGATTCTTGATCATGAAGATCACACATTAAGATTGGGTGAAAGATCTTACCTAAGGGCCGATCGTCATTTAAATAAAACCTTCGTTCATCTCGATCGCTTGGCTCAACGCTATGGCTATTCCCAGAAATTGCAGATTGAAACCCACAATAGTTTTCCCATGGGAGCCGGCATTGCCAGCAGCGCTAGTGGATTGGCGGCCCTCACCCTGGCGGCCCTGATGGCCTGGAACCGATCCACCAGTTTTCACGACTTAGAAGCCGCTGGATTTTCTCGCCATACTTTGGCTGATCTCGCCCGACTGGGATCGGGCAGCGCCTGCCGATCCTTATTTGGCGGCTACGTGCTCTGGCAGGCAGGTCCTCATCCAGAGGAACAAAAATATTCTGTCGCGCAATCCGATACTCATTGGCATCTTTGCGATACCGTGGTTTTATTCAGCTCTGAACAGAAAGCCGTAGGGTCCACCGAAGCGCATGAACTTGCATGGAGCAGCCCCCTCTTTGCGCCGCGACTGAGTGGTTTACCCGAGCGTCTCCAAAAAGTGCAGGAGGCTTTGCGTTCGCGCGACATGCAGCTGCTGGGTCCCTGGCTGGAAGCAGAAGCTTTGGAAATGCATGCGGTGATCATGACTGCCAGTCAACCCGTGCATTATCTGAATGCTGAGGCTCTGCAATTTTTGGCGGCGCTAAGGGATGCGAGGCGAAGTGGCGAAATCAGTGCTTGGTTTACGATCGATGCTGGACCGAATATTCATGTGATTCACGAGGCCAGTGAACACCAGAGATTGAAGCAGTGGCTCGGAACACGATTCCCCACCCAGCGTCTGTTGCATGACAGCGTTGGCAGTGGACCACGATTGGACTTTCAATGCGAGTATCAAAAGAGTGAGTGAGAATCCGAATTCCAAAAGTTCAATCAGCAAGCAGCAAGCTCCAACCGAAGCCCAAGCCAGCGCCTGTGGTAAAGCCATTATTGTTGGCGAACATGCTGTTGTCTATGGTACCCATGCGGTTGCTTTGCCTTTGAAGCCTATGCGACTGCATCTGACGCTGAGCCCGCTGCCGCGCCTGGATAAGCAGCAGATTCAACTGACGATGGCGGGCCATGAAGCCTCGCCACGGGTTAATAGTGTCCTGTCCGATGCCATGGAGCTTTTAGAATCCGGCCCTTTTTCCCTGCATGCTCGCAGCCACAATAGTCTACCAATTGGTGCAGGCTTGGGATCCTCGGCCACTCTTTGTGTGGCGACTCTCAGGGCTCTCACTTCGAGTCTTGGCTATGAATTGCCTCCTTCGCAGCTGGCTCTTTATGCTAATGAATTAGAAAAGCGTTTCCACGGCAATCCATCTGGACTGGATGCGGCTGTGGTTGCCTATGAGGCTTGCATTCTCTTTGCCAAAGGCAAACCCATTGTTCCCATCAAACTCAAAGTCCCTGAGGGCCATAAAAGCTGGCAATTTCTCCTGATCGATAGCTCCATTCGTGCCTCGACAATGGCAATGATTCGGCTTGCCGAACCTTATTTCAAAGGTCGTTCGGGAGACCGTCACCTGCAAAGCTTTGATCAGCTCTCATGGCTGGTTTACGGAGCCTTGCAGCAAGGTGATGTCACGACTGTGGGCGCCGCTATGAATGAATGCGGTGAGCTGCTGCGCGCTGCCTCGGTGGTCCCGGACAGTTTAGAGAATATCATCAGTATCTG
>JBGSRE010000927.1:0-3034 GCA_041737755.1 Oligoflexus sp. | reverse complement strand
TAAGCCATAGTTTGAGGAAATCAAAAAAAGCCGACTCTATTTCATTGCTTTTTGATGACTTAAATCGTTCGGTAAAATCCGCTAGTTGTGAGAGGAGCTTTTTATGGATCAAGCGATGGGTGGTAAGATCTTCATAAGCGATGGATTCTAAGTATTTTTCCTCATCTTCGAAATGGAATTGAGTATAGGTATTGAGCTCATTCAAAGTGATAAGAAGCGCTGATTTACTGGCCTTGTTCTGGGCTTGATCATGAAGATTGTTCATGATGGAAATCAGCTTTTTGTGCTCATCATTCATCTCTTTGACCTTGACGTCAAGCGCGGGGGTCCAATCGTACCATGCCATGTCTCGCCTCCTTGCTCATGATAGCCGACCTTTCGGCGAAAAACAGGCTGAGATTAAGCTGAAAAGCTGATGAGGGAATTTATTGCATCAAATTAGCGGTATTAAACAGATGCCTGAGCCGACTTATGTTTTCCTCACAGAGTATGGTTCGGGATGGCTGCTTTTTAATGGCTGATCTTACCGTCTGCCGAAACTTGTCCAGCAATCAAACTGATTTTAAAACTGGGACTTCCAGAACTTTGATCCAGCTCAATCGTTGCATGGACTCTTTGTAAAATTCGCCAGCTAATAGACAAGCCCAAACCTGAACCTTTCTCGACTTTAGTCGAATAGCCACGCACAAAGAAATGACTCGCAATGGACTCAGGGATGGCAATGCCACCGTTGCCAATACTCAGAATCAAGCGGTCGCCTAAGATCTCCGCATCAATCCGCAGCCAGCGCTCCCCATTTGCTAGGCTTTGCATGGCATCACAGGCATTGCTGAGCAGATTCAAGAGGACTTGCATCAGCGCACCCGAACTTATTTGCACGAGCACTTTCACGAGGCTTAATTCGACTCGGATTCTTAGCCTCATCAATCGCGGTCGACAAAGCTTTAAGACTGTTTCGACAGTCCGAATAAGTTCACAGCCTGACACATCATCCTGGGTTCGATTGAATTCCAATATATCCATGATCAAATCGCGTGCATAGTGGGATTGATCCCGCAGGAGAACAAAGGATCGCACCAGAATCAATTGATGCTCGCAGAACATTCTATCGTTTTCCGATAGATCCAAAATCTTTTGCCAAATCTCCTGCTTATCCGTCTTTTTCAAGTCAAGATGCGCCAGACGCATGCGCAGGGACCGCAGGATAGGATCTTCACTCTGCGTGAGGTTTTGAAAACTGAGGCCCTCGACCCCGGCTTCGGTGGATACGCTCCGTTCACCGTCGGCTAGAATCTCCGCCGCATTGTCCCAGCCCTGATTGCTAATGGGCAGCCTTTTGATTAAACTGCTCAGCATCTTGCGGTCGATGCGTTGGTTTAAATCTGAAAATTGGAAGATATTCTTTAATTCATGACTCAATTCCCCGAGCAGCTCTCCCAACTGAGCCAGCCGATCACGTTCCTCCAGCTGAACCATGCGACGATTCATTTCCAATCGGTGCAAGAGGTTCTTCACTCGCATATTCAATTCGGCGCGATGAATCGGTTTAGCCAGATAGTCGTCTGCTCCAAGAGCCAGCCCAAAAATGCGATCATCTTCACTGGCTCGGGCCGTTACGAGAATGATGGGTATACTTTGCAGGAGTAGATCCGACTTCATTGCGCGAATAACATCCTCACCCGATACTTGTGGCATCATCATATCGAGCAGAATGAGATCGGGAACTTCGGTGCGCATTTTGCTCAGTGCTTCTTGCCCACCAAAAGCAACCAGGACTTCGTAGCCCTGCTCTTCAAGAATATGCTGCATGACTTCACAGTTGATCTCGTTATCATCCACTACCAGCACCCGCTGTTGCATGCTTTGTGCCTGTTGCACTGCTAGGGATCGCATGGGAGCTCCAGCTTGATAGGGGCCAGGAGTCGAAGCGGTAAGCAGCGGAGTATCAAGCTCCTGGAGGCGTTGAGTGTGAACTTCATGTTGTTCTTGAATCGAAACGGTAAAGCAAGATCCTTTGCCTGGCTCCGAGTGCACGGCGATTTTACCCGCCATCAGATCAACCAGATCCCTTACCATAGACAGGCCCAAGCCGGTCCCTTCATACTGACGACGTGCATCATCAGTGAGTTGTCGAAATTCATCAAAAATCACCAGCAAATGATCTTTAGGAATACCGATACCGCTATCAGAAATGGCTATAATGAGCTGGTCTTTTTCCCGACTGATTTCCATCCTGACTTGATTGCTGCGCTGCGGATCTGAAAATTTGAAGGCATTGCCCAAAAGATTACGCAGAATCGTTGCTATCTTTTCCCGATCGCCAATGAAGTGAGCATCGTCTTTACTCCAGGACTTGATTGCTTCGAATCGAGAATCTTGCCTTTTCAAAAGCAGTCCTTCGGCCAGATTGCAAGCTTCCGTGAAGATATCCTCCAGAGAAATCAAACTATTGTCGAGAGTCAGCTTGCCTTTCTTTGATTTGGCCAAATCCAAAATGGTATTCACTTGGTTTTTCAGCGATTCGGCCAATCGAATGCATTTCAGCAGCTGCTCTCGGGATTGGACTGTCTGAGCGCCATAGCGGTTATCACTGAGTAACTGGAGAAAGCCAATAATGCCGTTAAGCGGGGTCCGCAGTTCGTGACTGGTATTATGAAAAAACAAGGTTCTGGCTCGCTCTTTTTCACTGATTTCTAAGAGTAGTTCCTGATTGCGGGCATAGGTACGAGCGAATTTTCGTCCGGTAATCAAGCTGCCCATGAAGGCAAAAAACAGAAAAGCATAGGGAAGGAGAAAGATATTGGCCATCGAATGGAAGAAGACCAGGTAGTCATTGATACCAGCCAAGCTGAGAGCAGTAAAACCCCAAATAATCAGATCCATATCCTTGGCTTTTTTCCAACTCAGATAGACCATCGCCCCGAAAAGAGTCAAGCCATTGGCTAGCAAAAGACCGAAGCATAGATTCAGAATATGAGCGACGATCCAATCGAAGCCAAGAGTCAAGAGCGACAGCACCATCACGAGATTAAAG
>JBGSRE010000924.1:0-6074 GCA_041737755.1 Oligoflexus sp. | reverse complement strand
GCAGCCACATTCCAGCGCAGGTTGGATTCGATATCGAACCCACTTGTGGTGGTCGTTCCGAGGTTGGAGTAGCTATTCTCGATGAGACTGATCTTGCCATTATCGGCGCGAGTGGGGTCATTCACCCGAGTGACACTTGACGAACCAATGCTCTGACCCAGGATTTCTCTTTCGATAATCGTGTCCAAAGATTCCTGACTTTGCATACCGTCGATTCGTGCTGCCCAGTAGTCCATAGTCACAGCGAAGAAATCCGCTGGCTGCAGAACAAAGCCGAAGTTCCAAGCGACTGCCGTTTCTTCCTTAAGATCGACGTTGCCGGGGTTATTGACGTAAACGCTATAGCCCTCACCATCCTGGCCGCAAGGATTGTCTACGCCCTTGCTTAGATCGCAGTATTGCTTATCGGTCACACTGAGGTAACCGCCATCCGATTTGTTATACAAAAGGGCGAGAGCAGGAGCTTTAAAGCTGGTTCCATAGTTGCTGCGCAATTTGAGGAAGGAGAAAGGTGCATAGCCAAGCGTTCCTGCGTAATTAAAGGTGCTGCCGAAATCGCTGTAGTTATCCAAGCGGCCGGCAATTCCCAATTCAGTTTTCGGCAGCAAGGGTATGCTGAGTTCAGTGAATACTGAATTCACATCGCGTTCACCAGCGCCGTCCGAATTCACGCTCCCCCAGTACCGAGGACCTTCGTTGAAAGTGAGCTTATCCTTCTCATCGGCAATCAACTGGTAGGTCTCTTGCTGATAGTTCAAACCAAAAGCAATCGAGACTTCGCCGTTAGGCAGTTTGCCCAAGGGGCCGCTCACATAAGTCGTCGCTGAGCTGATACCGTTGCGTTCCTTGCCATAGAGATTGACGAAAAATTCATCCAACACCGCTTGGTCAGGATTGAAGAGATTTAACTTCGGTGTCTCGCCATTGTTGGGAAACATGTCCTGAGTAAAAGTTAACTTATCATCGACGTTATTATAGAAACGCTGACGGAGTGTCGAGAAGCTCGAAAGATCGAATTGCCAATCCCAGTTGGCAGCCATGGGACCACCGACACCGACCATGACGCCAGTCGCGGTATCACGCGTCGAAGTATTGCCTTTGACAAAAGGCAAGGAACGCGACAGGACTTTGATCATCGTCTCATCATTGGCGACCAAACCCAATTGATTCACCTGAGCCTGGATATCAAGAGGTGCATCTCTCAAACGCATTTGATAGTCAGCGTCGGTGAGCGGATCAGTGGTACCAATACGATTGACCAGTGCCCCACGCGTTTCTGCATCAGCGAACATAATCGTCGCATTGAGATTAATATTGTTGGCTAAGGCCGTGTTGGTGTTGATAGTCCCATACCAGTTTTCTTTTTCAGAAGTGTACTGACCGGTGCTGGCATCCCGGCGCAAGCCTCGACACATGACCGTTTCGGGGGCGTTAGGGAAAGCGATTTTATTGCCTTCGGGACAGTTGGCACTGGGGCGAAAGACATAATCGCCTTTGGTATTATTCACGTTGCTCGGGTCAACAAGGGCCCAACTAAAGGTTCCTGGAGGGTTGGCAAAAGCGCTATAGGCATAGTTGCCTTTATACTTCCAGAGATCGTCGCGATTGCGGGAGAAAAGCGGCTGGGTTTGGCTTGCACCTGCGGCGACCGTGATATTGGTATTGCCAACATTGACGCCACCGACAGCACTAAAAGATTGGTTTTCACCGCCACCCTGCTCGGTGGTGGTGCTGGTCAAAGAGGTAGCGACCCCTGTGTAATCTTTTTTCAAAATAACATTGATAACACCAGACACAGCATCCGCACCGTAAATGGCCGAAGCACTCATCTTCACCTGTTCCACGCGCTCGATCATCGACACGGGAATATTATTGATGTTGACGCCGCCAAGCGAGGCTTCGGCTGGCAAGCGTCGACCGTTCACTAACACCAGAGTGCGATCCGCACCCAGGCCGCGCAAGTTCACGGTGGCCTGGCCTTCCGAGATGAAACCCGAACCACCATTGAAACTACCAAAGGTGTTTTCAGTCTGGTTACGAAACACATCAGACAGCGTGGTGATGCCAGCTTTCTCGATTTCTTCCGAAGTGATGACTTTGATCGGAACGCTGCCTTCCATGTCGATTTTTTTCAGGCGTGAGCCTGTTACTTTCATGCGTTCCGAAGTTTTTTCGTCTTTCTTTTTAGCCGCTTTGGCTTTGATTTCGTCAGAAGTTTCCGTGGCCTTGAGTTCAACTGCCGCCGAATTTTCAGGGCTATCCTGAGCCAGCAAAGTTACGTGTAATGGCAGCACTCCGCCGACAGCGCAGGCAAAAATTATATGCCGACTCTTGGGCCAATTGAATGACATGATGACTCCCTTGTGGCTCATAACAGAACACGCAGCGAATGAAGTGTTCAGCGGTTCTTTTGGAAAGCAATAAAATGTAATTCTGTGGATACACAAAGCTTAGCTTGGAGTAAACAAAAATAAAGCTTGACTTCGAATAAACCATGCCGAGTGTTAGAAGCGATCGCGACGAATACTCTTTATTGGCTATTAGCTACGTCTGTGTCGTAGATTCTGCTCTTGAGCAAGAGCGATTGGCATCTGTGGCGACCTAAAAATAACCAGAACGCATCCAGCGAGCTTTGACACGTCACAATTTAGAGAATGGTCTTTATGAAGTTGCCCGTGTTTCCTAGAGCCATCTGCAAGCGGTGCTGGGGCATAAGCAGATTCGGAAGTCGGTGGTGCAATTTGAAAGCTGCTGACATTAGTGGGGTGAGCCCCATATAGATCATAGTGACGACATTGTTACAAACCAGCTGTGACTTCTGACGATGCAACGAGGACAAAAACGACATTATCATCTGCCTTATAGTTCGAAATGTATTCAATAGCCTTCTTCTTTGATTTTAAGCAAAATGTTTTAAAATCTTCAAGCGGACCCTCTCGATTTAGATACCAACTGTCATATGTATTTTCGTAAAAATTCTTAGCTTCATTGAGCCGCATAACATCGCCACCAAAAAAAGCATAATTATCAGATGAGGGGCTATTCAGAAAGCCTAATACATCTTCTTTTCTCCAGCCAAAAGTGCCACTCTCTTGGTTAACAACTACTTTCTTCAGAAAGAATTCTTCAGGAAAACTCTTGTTCATATCTACCTCAGTGGCTCAAATTTACGATGGTTAATAGTACCGTTGGGCTCAATTATCCATTCAAAGTTGCCTTTCCGGCCTAGATACTCGCCTTCCAGTTCAATCTTTGTCCTTTTGATACCGTCACCTCCAGTTATTTCAGACTTCTTTCCTAAACCTGCGAAATTGTCAACCTCATTTGGAAATCCGTGAAATTGATCTGATTGCATCTGGCCTTTAACTTTATCGGTATACGTTTTATCGGTTAAAGGATTGTTCTTGAATCTATCGACATCCGATTTCCCCAAATCAATCTTATGATCCTTCGCAGAGTCTACAGCTTTCTCTCCTCCATTCAACCTATCGTCAATATCTTTTTCTTTCTTAGGATCAATTGCATCTCTTCCGCCTTTTGCAGCTTCTCTCTTTGCCTTTTGTTTGGCAATCTGTTTGAGGACCTTCGCTGCCTTAGCCGCATCTCCGATTGTTCCCGTAATTCCACCAGAAGCCATGGAAGCTATTGCATTTGCAGTTTGCAGAATGCCTTCGTCAGTAGGAATCGGATCGCCTGTAATAAAATTCTCACCGTTAATTGCATTCGCAATGTCATATATGTCACCAATATAAGGTGTCGAACTTATTGCTAGGTCTGCAAGCCGTCTTGCAATATCCAGTTTCCAGTCGCCTTCGACATTATCCCCATTATTGTAGCTGTCCTCGGCAGAATCAGACGCACTATCCGCTGTATCAAGTATCCCATCTCTGCCTTTTTGTTCACTTTCATTGAAATTTTTACGAATGAAGTCTCGGGACGCTCCAATAAAATCCCTGGTCTTGCGGACTTTTTCTTTCTCTGGTGTCGGGTAGGGGTCACGATCGCTGGGGCGTGGCGGACTTTCTGAATTGGGTTCAGAATCTTTTCCAAGTTCAGGTAGAGAATTTTTGGTCTTTTCGAGATCTTTGTTATGATCATTCCCTCGATTATTTATCTTATCTTGAGTCTCCTTTTCTCCATTAAACTCTCCCGATCCAGTTGCTTTGGTGGATTCTTCCAGATCTTTAGATCGCTGACCTATTTCCACTTTGAGTTTTTCAATTTCATTTGCAAGGCCTATTAACTCATTGGCCTTTTTCTCTGCCTCTTTCTTCTTTTTCTGACTTTCGCCAGTGATTTCCCCAATTCCAGCCTTTACAAGATCACCTAAATTGCCAAGAGCATCTCCTATTCCATTAAAGAATCCAGGAATATCTAAATTGATTTTGACTCGAAATCTATCTCCATCACCGTCGCCTCCTCCGCCTCCTCCGCCTCCTCCGCCGCCTCCTCCCCCTCCAATGTCTCCACTGCCTGCAATGTCTCCAATGTCGCCACTGTCGCCACTTACTTCAATTTCTCCACTGTCCCCAGTTTCTACACTGCCTCTACTGCCACCTTGTTCCAGATCCGGAGCTGTAACAACACTCCCTTCTCCTGGCTCCGAGTTTCTATCTGAGACTTGTATGTTTCCCTGTTCATTTTCATTAAAGGGCATTTGGGTTGTATCGCCGCTGGTTCTATCCGCAGGTACGATGACGTCTGCGCAAGCAAGAATATTGGCGCTCACAAATATGGTAAATAATATCCGTTTCATCGACGGTTTCCTTATAATTTGCACATTTCTAGAGAAATTGCGTAAAGTTTTTCCACATCCCGGAACTGTTCAATTGTTTTGGTTTGACTGCTTGCGTCCAGATGCTTTTGAAGACTATTAACACAGTTTGAAGTTAATCTAGCAGCTGCAGACTTCCTCTTTGAATTCAATAGAACTTGTCTTTCAAGTTGACCTTTCCAACCACGTTCTTCGACTATCTTTAGGTTGTCCTCAATGATTTTATGAAAGGATGAAAGTCTGGTCAGATAGTAGGAAGACATCGAGGGAGGAGCGTATTTGATGGAACGAATTTCTGTTTCAAATTTTGATGCTCGGTACTTTTCGACCAAAAGTAGATCACGAGCATTTTCAAACTGAAGGTACTTTAGATGGAGCGAGTTGGCCAAGCCATTCATGTTTGCGGAAATCCACCAGCTCAACATTTCTTCGCCTACCTTTGCCATGCTCAAAACATCAGTGGCGACGGATCCAAATTGCCCCAATTGTTGACCTGCCATTAACTGGTACTCATCGACATATTTCTGCCGAATTTCCTGATAAGATCTTTTTACAATCAAATTTCTTTTATCTATTGAGTCCAAAGTGAAAGCTCGAAGTTTCTCGATATTGCCGATTACGCTTCGAGCATCAGCCTCGATAAAACCAGCGACTGGCTCCAGGCTGACATTTTTGCATCTAGAGGAAATAATATACTGTGCCTGAGCTGCAAGCCTGGAATGCTCTTTTTCTGCTTCAATTTTAATGTTGTCGAGGAGTTGTAGGTATAAAGAGTCTTTCTTTGCCATCTCATAAAACTTGTCACTAAAAGCTAGTTTCCCTTGATCGATCTTCAATATGTGATCTTGAAGTCCTTCAAGCGTGTTGGCGGCGGGGATATTGTAGGTTAGGATGAACTTCTGAAGATCAGAAAAAAATTGTTTCTGGTAAACACCGAGACCATCAAAATTTCTGTAAATATTTATATCGAATAGACCATCGGCGACTGTTTCTGTTTTAGCTTCGATGAGAAGGGGTAGAGTATTAGTCTTATTTTTTCCGACCCACAGATGTTTGAGACCTCGATAATTATCTACGATAGTTCCTACATCAATAAAGCACCGATGTATACCATGGAGCTGAGGGATGGTGTTCTTCTTCAGTTTGTCAATAAGAGCATTCGCATCACCAATGCTATTAATGGGAGGAATGTCTTGACCAAAACTCGAACACTCAATCGTCATGCAAGCTATTAAGAGTAATTTTTTAAACATAATATTCTCCATAAAAGCCTCAATCGAGAGGCTAATATTTCTTAATT
>JBGSRE010000923.1:0-3307 GCA_041737755.1 Oligoflexus sp. | reverse complement strand
CCTGTATTGAGCAGCAGATGGTAGAGCACTTCGCCGGACGTGAACCACCTGGTGGCAAGTCTTTTCAAGCCCTCTCTTTAGCCCGTATGAGTCTGCGTTTGGGGGAAGCGGAGTTGGCACTGGAATATGTGGAACGAGCATTGGCAGCTGATTTGGATCCGAGTTTTCTCCCCCATGCCCACATCTTGAAATTAAGATCATTGCGACTCAGTCATCGATTGGATGAAGCCCATCAACTGAGTACCGAACTGCTTCTTAAAACCAACATGGATCCTCGCTGGCAACGCGAAATTCAATGGGAACAGCTCTGCCGACAGGTCTGTGCCAGTGGCAGTATTGATGGGCTCATGGAATTTATGAATCCTCGCCGGGATTTCTATCAGGCGAGTTATATCCTGGAAAGTTTTTTCTGGATTCGAGCCATCCCGGGTTTACAATGGATGGATCATCTGCCTAAGCTCAAATCGCTTGGTCAAAAGAAGGGTTTGAATTTCAAATTGCATACGACTTACCATCGCTGTGCGATTTATATGGAACGTGCCTATGACAAGGAAATTCCACTTTCCCATCGGCTGGTCCTAGTCAAGAAGATCCTTCAGTCGGTCCACACTCTATCAGATATTGATAAGGTTTTGCTCGTGCATCTCGCGCTTTTGCGGTGGCTCATCCGCAGTCAATGCCGCGAGCTGGCCCGAATTGTCTATTCCGAATATGCGATACTCAGTCAAAGGCTCTGCAAAAAAGCCGATGTTCTCGGAATTGCAGCCGACCTTTCGCAAAAAAACTGGGGCCAATGAACAAGAGTTACTGAGGAGTTTCCATGTTTCGAATGCCGCTGCTGATGCTTATCATTGTGTCACTCCTATCCGCATCATCTTGCAAACGCAAGGTGCCTGACGGCAAAACAGGGACCGTTCCTGGCTCCAACGACGCCAACGGAACACAAACTTTGCCTGACCTGCAAGGCAAGCCGGATAAAGTTTCCGAAGAACCGACTGGTTTGCCGGGATACCCTTTGGCCTGTCGTTGGCTCAGTGCGCCCGCAGGCGATACCCTGGATTCCTCGCTGCGTTGTTTTCTAGCCGATGACCAGGGCCAGCCGGCAGCATTGAGCAGCAAGCCGACCTGGAGTGCCTCCGTGCAGCAAAATGCCAGCGTCATCAGCCAGGTCCAACCCGATCAATCACTCAACCTCACAGTTGCGGCCAAAACCCGAGATGAGATCGGTGCCGCTCTGCTGGCGATGCAGTTGAAGATTCAATGGAATGGCAAGGAAGCCGTGTATCAAGGCAAGGATCTTATCAAGGCTGAGCCGCAATCCCTGCGCTTGGCTGCGACATGCAAGAACCTTTTTACTCTGCTCCTGGTCAATGATAGCGCGACTCTTTCCTATCTTGAAATCAATCGATTCACGGGCTGCGAGCAACTCACCTCGAGCCTGATGAATATAGCTGTTCCCAACAGCAAATACACGGCGTTGCCTGATCTGCATAAAACAGTGGCTGCTTCGTGCAAGGATGGTCTCTTTCAATTGACCATCACTCAGCCTCAGTTTCAAGGCAGTACAAGCCAGGGGCCAATCGACCCCAAGGCCTGTGAGGATCTGCGCGCCTTCGTCAACAATCTTGGACTTTAGGTCTTGCCAGCATTAAGACGAGCAGCTGGGAGTCATTGTCTCATCAACAGAACAGGATGCTGATTGCCAGCGGTTGTTGGCGTGCGGTGAAATTTTTTCCGGCAGCGCCACTGGGTCCAGAATATCTGCAAGCTCTGGCTGCGCCATTTCCCGCGCTGCGCTTCTGTGTCTCCGGCGGCTTGGAAGTCGGCAATTATCGGGAATTCTTACGCGTCCGCCAGGTGGCGGCTCTGTCTGGCAGTTGGCCGTTGCCGCGTAACCAGAGCGATGCCAGCATCTGCGAGCAATCCCTGCCTCTTTTAAGAGAACTGAGGGACGAATTGTAGTCCGCCCTTATGAATGAAAATCTTCAGCTCTCTTTGGGTGCTAGGCCTTAATTTCTCTTCTGATTGAGTTGAGACTGATCTCTTGATGGTGAGCTTTGGTATCACTGAGAATCTGGCAATAGAATGAGAGTAGGTGAGAAATTATCGATAAATTAGGCTGCTAAACCACACTAGTCTATCCCGCAAAAGCAGATCGAAGTCGAGATGTTCGTGCGGACTCCTGGATACTATTGCTGTCGGTGTGTTACAATCTTAGATAATTTTGCCAAAATCAAAGGGTATACTTATGAAATGCCTTCTTGCAGTTTTTGTCGTTTTGTTTACTCAAAGCGCCTATGGAGAAAGCGGGCTTAAATATTGGTATTCAAGCCTAAATTCAGATTTTGAATATTATACTGGGACCCGAACCAGTAATGCGAAGGTCAATGTCCATGAATTCTCACTGAACGATAGCAGTGGAGCTTTCAGTGCCGCCTTGCAAACAGCCAGTAACAGAATGGCTGCTGAAGCTGGAGCTATCAATGACGAGAACCGAAAAATCGCCAAAGGAGAATCTGTAGGTGGCCCGAAAGTTCTATCCTACAGCTACGAAAATGCCGCAGCTCAAGACGGTGATACCAAGATTTACAGCCTTCGGCTTGGTTCCACGGAGAATGCTTTTTCCAGCGAAACTTTCAGCACAGACCGCAAGAAGGACGGGATGGTCACCTATGTGGAGCTAGCCATGATTGCTGCCATGACAGGGGATATGATCACAACAAATGAGTTTTTTGCCTTGCGTTACGACATCCTCATTGGTGCTCGCTTTGGGGGCATTAAGGTAAATGCGCTCAATAGCTTAAATAGTGAAGATAGATATAAAGACGCGGCCTATTTCTATCTGCCAGCAACAGCGCGATTTGGTTTTTACTTTGCTCATAATATCAGCTTAAAGGTTGAATATGGCCAGGATCCAATCACCTTAGTGAGAAATCTTTCTGATAGTGATAAACCCAAGATCCCACTCGATAGATACAGCGGGCTAGCCTTAGAGTACCGAGTGGATGTTTACGGTTTCGGCTTGCAGTATGAGGGCTATCGAGGATCTGCGATTATGGGTGCTGGAAAAAATGTGGTCAATCCTGTTTACGAACATGAAATGATCGGGCTATATGCTGTGCTTGGAATGTGAGCTCGACGAAAGGGTGAGGCGGCGAGTTTGTCAGCGCCGAGCACCTGCATGAGTAGCTGGTACTTCTGCACAATAAGCTAGTTTCTGGCGCTTAAGCGCCAGAAACTATCCAGAGCGTAGCGATGGATCTCGGTGCACTACCCATAGCGTTTTTAGTCTTTATTACTATTTCAA
>JBGSRE010000886.1:0-2229 GCA_041737755.1 Oligoflexus sp. | reverse complement strand
GCAGATATCTGTCTCGGCTTTGACATCAGCATAGCTGTTGATATAAGTGACCACCGGCACACCTGGGAATTGCTCCCGCAGCTTCCGAACGTCAGCAGCGGTAATGCTTTGGGCCAGGGAACATCCGGCTTTTTTGGAGGGGATCAAGACCTTGCGGGTCGGGTTCAAAATCTTGGCCGTCTCCGCCATGAATTCCACTCCGCAAAAGACAATAATGTCCTTATCGGTGGCGGCTGCTTTCCGGCAGAGCTCCAGGGAATCTCCAGTAATATCGGCTACGGCATGGAAAAGCGCTGGCTCCATATAGTTATGGCCCAGGATGATAGCATTGCGCTCTTCTTTTAACTTATTGATCTCATAGGCTAACTCTGCCTTATGCTCCAACTCGAATTCGGGAACCAAGCCGTGAAGCTTGTCGCGCATCATCGCGTAGGTGGCGTCCAGTGATAATGCCATATCTACAGCCCTCCAAAATTGCAGCAGCGTTTTCAGTCTGCTCCGTGCATGGGGCGCAAGTCTTGCGAAAAAGCAGGCAAAAAGCAAGTTCAAAGGCTTTTGGTGCTGGGAGCAAGGATTCACCACTCGCCCAAGGGCTGAACTCATTGCTGTACAAAAAACAAGATCCGATTGCTGTCCATAAAGGAGAGTAATCGGATCAAGATGAGTCAGAAACTTTAAATCTTTACTGACGAATTAACCGAAATTTCATGCTGACAGCGCGCACTTCCGCTTGGGGTTGCAGATCCTTGACGACCACATCAAGCAAGGGTGTTGAAGTGAGAGACAGGGTTGTCAGACCCATTGGCACAAGCACAGGCGCTGGGAAAGGCAGAGTTGCAGCAGTTAATCCCAGTGGCTGAATATTCATGTTGCCGCTAAAGCTGGACAGTGTGCTCGTCGAGCCAACGGACACCATACCATCGAGAAGAACAAGCTTTTTCGAAGTTCCATTCAAGCCGATGCTGCCATCAGTAGCCACAACACTGCGGCGTGTGATCACGTCTGGTTTTTTCGCAGGAGCGCAAACACCGCGAACATAAAGGGTTTCTGAGTCCATCGTGATGGTACCAACAGCATTGTAAAACAAATCCGATGCCGAACAGGGATTGCCAACACTGCGACTGATGACAGGTTTTGTGTTAGGAATATTTTGCAAATTGTTGATGCTTAAGGAGAGATCACTTAACCCCTCAACATTGCCGCTCATTGCCAATGGCAAATCTTCTTGAGAGACTGGCAATGGCAATGTCCCATCTGCTTTCACTCCGAAACTAAGCGCCAAACTGCTGAGCAGCGCTAGCTTCTTCAGGTGCTTCGTGTACTTCATACAAAGGCCTCCGTTCGATATCTTGGTCGATCTTTTGTTGGGACTGGTCTCGTCCAGCCAGTTTATAGCCTTGTCTGCCTGAAAGCAAACAGAGAGGTTGATTCTCATAGGGTTCAATCAAAGCACGAATGCGCCGTGCAAGGTCAAAAATACGTGGGTCGTGGGTTCTCGGTTTGTATTCTTCTTCAGGCCAAAGTCGGGCCGCAATATCAGCTTTACTCACAAAGCTACCACGGCTAAAAAGCAGTTCCAGGAAGTCGTATATCAGAGGCTTATCATGCAATGCAACCCACTTGCCTTGCACACAAATGCGGCGCAAGTCAGGATCCATTTGCAGAGAGCAGCTCAAAGAATAATCAAGATCTTTGAATTTTTCGTTCACCAGGTAGGTAAGATAAGTGCACTCTTCTGGATCCAGATAGCAATCGAGCAAATCCAAACTCACTTCGAGCGCATCGTACTTGGCAAGGTCTTTGTACATGCAGGCCATACCATAGAGACTTTTGATAATGAAGTAATTCCATTGCCTATGAGTTGATTCTTTGATCACCGCTTGGAAAAATTTCTTCGCGAGGCCGATATCCTGCTGAAAGATATAGGCAACATTTGCTCGCAAGAGATAAAGACTCAAGCGCTGGTCATCGCTCACCAAATCTTCCAGTTCTTCCATTTCCCGGACCAGGCGACCAATGTCTTGAGTTTTCTTTAACGAGTAATAGACGTTGGCCAGGCCGATTTGCGCTTTGAAATAATCTTTCACCGTTTCACTGCGATCAGCGAGCAGCCGAAAGAGGCGTTCGGCCATTTCATATTCTTGGTCGACATATGCCAATCGAGCAGTTGTGTAAAGATAGGAATCCGACTGCTTTTGGTGGTATTGGGTCAACTCCCGCAGAAGGGCG
>JBGSRE010000871.1:0-2258 GCA_041737755.1 Oligoflexus sp. | reverse complement strand
TAAAGGATTTGTGGCCGATTGCAGCTTTCTCTGCTAAAGGGCCGAATGAGTTCGAGAAAACTCGCCACGCCTTTGCGTGGCGTTTTTTTTTCGCCCAAATCCTGGTTCTCTTTCACCATTTGATTCGGAAGGTTATTCCATGTCTGAGCTTCGTGAACCAGGCCTCTCCACTCTTGCCGTCCATGCTGGTGAATCCAAGGTTAAAAGCGATTATGGACTGGTCGATCCCATCCATTGCTCATCGACCTATACTTTCGAAAATACCGCAGCGATCATTGCCATGCTCGAAGGTGAAAGCGAGGAACGGGATGAGTATGCACGCTACAGCAGCCCCAACTCGCGAACGGTCGAAAAGAAATTGGCTGAACTGGAAGGCACCGAAGATGCCATCCTCAGCACCACGGGCATGTCGGCCCTGGCTCTCCTGTTCCTGAGTGAGCTCAAAGCTGGCGATAAAATGGTGTTCTTTGATCAGTGCTATCACCGCACTCGTCAGTTCTGTTTTGAATACTTGCAATCCTATGGCGTGGAATGCGTCCAGGTTCCTACCGGTGATTTCAATGCACTGGAAAAAGCGGTTGATAGTCGAACGCGCCTGCTCTTCACCGAACTGCCAACCAATCCGCATTTGACGGTGATTGATCTCGAGCGTTTCGTCCAGATCGCCAAGGCCCATGATGCTGCGACCTGTATCGATGCGACTCTGGCCAGCCCGGTCAATCATCTGCCGGCCCGGTGGGGGGTCGACTATATCGTTCACTCGGCCACCAAATATCTCGGTGGCCATAACGATCTCTTGGCGGGCGTTCTCGCCGGTTCAAAAGCCCGGCTGGAACCGATTCGCAAGCTGCAAGGCATCATCGGGGCTATCGCTGCGCCGCACACCGCCTGGCTACTCCAACGCGGCCTGAAAACTTTGCCGCTGCGTGTGCAGCAGCAGAATAAAACCGGTCTGGCTGTCGCGGCTTTTTTGAATCAGCATAAGTTGGTCAAGAAGGTTTATTACCCTGGGCTACCAAACCACCAAAGTTTTGAGCAAGCGCAAAAATATCTTAGCGGCTGTGGCGGCTTGATCAGCTTCGAATTGAAAACCGACCGCGAAGGCTGCGCACGGTTTATCGATTCCGTGCGTATTCCAAGGATCGGGCCCAGTTTAGGCGGAGTCGAATCCTTGATCGAACAGCCTGCTATCATGAGTTTCTACAAAGCCTCCGAAGCCGATCGGCAGCGTTGGGGCATTGATTCCGCATTGGTGCGACTCTCTCTTGGCATCGAAGACACCCAGGACCTTCTTACTGATCTCGATCAGGCTTTGAATCGTATATAAAGAGAGCCAGGAGGGCCCAAGCATGCATATATCTACGCGTTCGATTCATATTGGTAACGAAAAGGATCCGCTTACCGGCGCGGTGATTCCGCCGCTGTATCTCTCAGCGACCTTTGCTCCCCCCGGTGAATTCAGTGAGGCAATCTACGATTACAGCCGCAGTGGCAACCCAAGCCGGGCCGGATTGGAAACCACCATTGCTGCCTTGGAAGAAGGCGTCGGAGCCCTGGCCTATGCCTCTGGAATGGCGGCTATTCATGGAGCCCTGATGCTGCTCAAGAGTGGCGATCATGTCATCGCCGGCACGGATATCTACGGCGGCACCTATCGGATCCTTCATAAAATATTGAATCGGGTCGGCATTGAGACCACGCTCGTGCCGCTGGATGATCTCGATCAGGTTCGAAAAGCCTGTCGCCCTTCCACGCGCATGATCTGGGCCGAGAATCCCGGCAATCCGCTGCTGTCATTGGTGGATATCGAAGCCCTCGGCGAAATCGCCCATGCGAATAATGCCCTGCTGGCAGTCGATAATACCTTTGCCACTCCGGTTGCGACCCAGCCTCTGAAACTCGGCGCCGATATCGTTATGCACTCTGCCACTAAATTTTTAGGTGGTCACTCCGATCTTTTAGGGGGGGCTCTGGTGGTGCGTGATCGCGCGCTCCTGAAGGAACTCTATTTTATTCAGAATGCCACCGGTGGTGTGATGGCGCCCTTAGACTGCTATCTTTGTTCTCGAGGCATCAAAACTCTTGAAGTGCGTTTTCGCGAGCAGTGTAAAAGCGCCCTTTGGATCGCCGAGTATTTGCAAGATCACCCCTTGGTGCAGCGCGTCTTCTACCCTGGTCTGCCGCAGCATCCCCAATATGCCTTGGCTCAAAAACAACTGCACGGACTTTATGGAGCTGTCGTCAGTTTTGAATTGAAA
>JBGSRE010000848.1:0-5182 GCA_041737755.1 Oligoflexus sp. | reverse complement strand
AGGAAAGAGAGGACAGTCGAAAGCATAGCAGGAGCTGTGCTATCGTCTGTCCTTAGCGTTGACTGAGCAATTTCGATCGACAAGGATGTCACTCCATGGGTTTACGCCTATTGCCTGCTGCTTTACTTCTCACCACTGGGTCTCTGACTGCTGGCCCGCTGCGCAACCTGAATACCATAGAATACGAATACCGAGACCAAATACTTTCCAGTCGCAATCCCAAGCTGGAGAGGCCAGACCATCTGAATATCATGAATGGACGAAGCCTGCTT
This sequence comes from Oligoflexus sp., assembly GCA_041737755.1. Taxonomy (GTDB): domain Bacteria; phylum Bdellovibrionota_B; class Oligoflexia; order Oligoflexales; family Oligoflexaceae; genus Oligoflexus. The sequence continues at coordinate 4,910 of JBGSRE010000848.1, read as the reverse complement.
CTTTATGAGCAATCGAAAATCAATGCCCAAGGGGAATTGGGAGCCAGCACTGGCACATCGGGAAGCAGCTCTTTTACCGCTTTGCAGGCTCGAACCGCGGCAACCCTTCGTCAGGCACATAGCAGCGATACTTTAGAACTTGGCTGGCTGCGCACGCACGGTGCCGATGCTAGCCAAAAACCTCTGGAGGAGGTCATCGCTGAAGAAGGGGCACCCTTTACCTCAACGCGCGCTGGCTACCAGCATATACGGCAGATCGATGGCAAAAACAGTATCAATGCGGCGGCTGGTATCAGCCGCAATCTGGATGGCAAAACCGATCTGCAAAGTCGCAGCGTCGGCGTAAGCTGGGCCTATCTTTTGGATAAGAATTGGACCAATACTTTGTCTTTGGACCGAGCTACCCAGCAGGTCAAGGCTGGCATTTCCAGCAGCAGCTGGCAGCTGCGCAATGAGGATCTGTGGATCCTGGGCTCGGATTGGACTGCTCAAACCACTCTTGGCGCCTTGCAGCAGGATATTGACTCCAGCAAAAAGGCCAGTTTCATCGCCGGCGCAGCGCTGGCTTATACCATTCGAAAAAGCAGTCCGGATGGAAAAAAAGATCTGCCGCAGGAGATCACCGCCGATAAAATCAATCGTCCCGAACTGGATCGCATCGAAAACATCCGCACTCAAAGTCAGTTCCGAGCCGGTTGGCTGCGTAATCTCGATCAGCGAAGAAAGGGTGATGCACAATTTTTGGCAGATCAATTTTTTGCTCAAGGACTCTGGATGATTGATCCCGAGCAAAATCTTCAGATCGATTTGCAACGCAGTCAATCCGTCGATAAAACGGTACCCGGTGCCTCGGGATTGATTCGCAATGTGGCAAATTTAGACTATCGATGGAATCATAATCTGGGCCCAGCGACTTCGGGCTTGATGGGGAGTTTCGGTTTGGGTGTGACCCAGGAAACAGTCAAGCAGGATCCCCTGCTGAATGATCGTCAGCAACTCAGAGTCAGCTATGCCGTGACATTCTAAAAGTGGAATCAAGGAGGGCCGCTAAACCCTCCTTAAGGATTTAGGGAATATAATCGACCGTCAACAGCATTTGGAAATCAAGATGCTGACAGTCGCTGTCATTGTTGTCACCGGTTGTGACAAAGCCCAAGCGTGCCTTTGGCAACTGCTGAACTTGCTTATCAAAGACCAAACCTGCTTTGGCTGCCAACTTGAGAAAAGCCGTCTGCGGCAGAACCAAGCTCATCGAGCCGTTGGTATCGGTTTTTGGAATCTGGCAGAGTTGCGCAAAGTCGGCCTGCTTAGGATCTAAACCCACACAGTATTTGGTCAATTTACCGTTAAAATATTCCAAATTCTGCATGCCGTTGGGCGGCAGCCACTTGTAGGAAACCAAGCCATCGGCATCGATCGTCAGACCATTGGGATAGGCCTGGACATCATCCTTCTTGGTAGACTTGGTTGAATAATCCTGGCTCGATGCCACGACAAGATTATTCAAGGTGAGAACTATTTCATCATCGAATTTCATATTTTGCTTGGGTGCATCAAACTTCATATTGCAAAGCCGGGTCATGCCTTGAAGAGGCAGATCCACAGACTCCTCGCGCCGGGCACGGATGACTTCATTCTTCCGACTCAGGTTATCATTCTTCTCATAGTCACAGCTGGTGTTCTTCGCAGGAAACAGGACGGGAATGACTTTAGACTTCAAGGTCCCATTGGCCTTGGCATCCGCGCAGACCACCTTCACTTCCTCTGGAGTCTTGGTCGTCACCGGATCGGGAACCTGCAATTTGATGTCAGTGCTGGTGATTTCGGTGGCTTCGATAGACTCGTCCAGAACTGCGCCTCCTGTCTCTGGGAGCGCATCGGCTGTGGTAATTCCTGGCTCCTGATCCGAAGTCGCTGGTGCAGCCTGCTCGGCGTCTTCCACACTCTGAAATGACGCTGGCTTACAGGCAAAGCCTGTGGCAATCAGCAGCCCTAGTACGGTGATTGAAAGTCTCATAAGATAAGTCCCTCCCCACTACAGTATCGGCCGAGCGTATGGAAACCTTTGCTCATTTCTAATTTCTTTGCGCTATCATTGACTTAGGCTGAGATTTTCGGCAGTCGAGTTTCGCCCCAGCGAAATGACCGGAGTTTTGGGGATGACAGAGATGAAGCAAGGGGTTTAAGACTTTGGCTGAATTTCCCTCATTTGCCAAAGCAAATGGCTAAGATACGGCCGTCTCGTTTCGCCCGTTGCGACCATCAAGAGTTTGGTGATTTTCAAACCTTCTGGCTCAGCGAAAAGAAGCAGCATCAACTCTTTGATGTAATCGGTCCCCAATGTTACATAGTTATCGGTACCAACTCCCAGATCGATGCCTTTTTTCTCCCACCAGGAGAAAGGGTGATCCTTAAATCCCGGTACCACGGTCGTCAATTTTTGATTGCTCGTGGGCAGAGCCGTCACGGTCATCGACTTATCAAGGACACGGTTCAGGACATCATGCTGGTAGTGCTCCACTTCCCGAGCATGATGAAATTTCACCTTCACAAACCGCGCGATCTCCTGAGCGCTCAAAGCCAAGCCCAAGAAAAGTCGCTCGCGAACTTCAGCGTAGTCATCCCATTTCATTTCCTGCAGTTCCCGTCCTAGCGTTGATTCCGGGCTAACGGCAAGGCCCTTCTCATTGATCGCCAAGGCTTGCTCCAGCATCATGTGATAGTAAGAATTGGGATTGATTCCGAGCGACAGGCCATGCTCCAGAGTATCGATTCGCCAAATGTTCATCGCATTATCAACGGCCTGAATGCCCCTCTTCAGGGTAAAAAAAGTTTCCCCATGGTGACTCCGAATAGCAAAGCCACGCGAGGAAAGTTTTCGTAGGCCACGCTGCATTTCCAGAAAATGTTCCTTGCGATAGAGCGTCCGTTCATCGCCGACCGTATCGACTTCTTGCAGGCAATCAGCAAGTTCTGGATGCCGATCGACGATACTCAGAATTTCATCAACTTGGTTCTGAAAATGCAATTGCTTGGTCCCAAAACGCGGATCATAAAAGCCGGGCTCCTTGCGAAAACAGGGCGACAGAGCAAAATGAAAGCCCGGTGATTCCTGCTGAAAGGCTTTAAAGCCTTCATAAAGTCCTAAAAGGCTATCCTCATTGGTCAACAGTTCGGCGCCTGGGATCTGTTCTTTGGGATCGGTCGTCAAGCGCGAATAGGTGAATTTGATGCGCACAAAGCCTACATTAAAACGTTCCTTCATCGTCCGAGCGATATGATAGGCAGCCTTTTTATGTGCCTCACGATCAATCAGAACCAACTTCGGCAGATAGAGTACCTGCAGATATCGCTCGAACCTTTCGCTGTCTTTCAAGGTCAGCATGCGGTCCACATCCTGAACGGATTTCAATCGATCCGCCTCGTCTCCATAGACAGCTCGCAATTTTTCCAGGCATAAAGGCCCCTCTGGTCCATCCAAACGCTTTTGCAGAAGGGGATAAAGGAACGAAGCCTGCAGTGCCCCGGTGAGGTGGGTGTGCTCTTCGCGAAATGCTAACGGAAAACTTTTAAAGAAGTGATACAGAGCCCGGCTGATGGGGTGTTGCATCAGGGCCTGGATATCGCCCTCGCCGCGCTGATACTGATAAATTTTCTGCCGCGCATCCTGCACAAGTTGCTGCAGGTCTTTATGGGGCCAGAGCCGCCGTGAGCCCTCAAACAACTCCAAAGTTGGCAGCAATGCCAGACCATTGGTCTCGGCAATCAGTGCGATCAATTCATGGGTGAGCCGGTCTTGTTTTTCCTTGGTACACCCGTCTTGCTTTTTCATCGCGCCCCCTCATTGCCGCCTTGCGGGATTTCTTTCCCTCATTATAGCCAGACTTTGGACCCCAAGAACACTGATAAACCCCCACCTCCATTGAATAATTTCCTTGGGGAGAGCTGCGGCCAGTTGAGGGGCAATTTTGACGGAATCACGCTTTTTCTGCATCCTTTTCTGCTGAGACCTGCTAAGTACAGGGCTCACAGCCTGGGAAAGAGTCTCGCCATGCCACTGAAAAAGCTCAACTATCGTGTCCTTGATGCCGACGCTGGACGGCTGGATATCCTGATTGCTCGACTGCTGGATTTCTCCCGCGCTCGGGTGCGGGGCCTCATCGATCACGAAGGCGTCCATCTGAATGGCGAAGCCTGTCTGGATTATGGGGCGCATGTGGCGGCCGATGATCTCTTGCTGTTGAGCTACGACCCAGAACGCAAGTATCGCGAAAAGCCTCCCGAGCGTAAACCTCACGGTTTCGCTCTGGTATTCCGCGACGAACATCTCGCGATTGTCAATAAAGAAGCCGGTATTCTCACAGTACCGACTGACCGACGTGAAAAAAATACTTTGGTCGATTTGCTCTCGAATTTCCTGAGTGGAGGCCAATCACGGGCACCCAAGGTTTCGGTCGTGCACCGTCTCGATCGCGACACCTCCGGACTCTTGGTATTTGGTCAGAGGCCAGCCATTGCAGAAAACTTGATCAAGCAATTTTCAGCCAGGAAGCCGGAGCGCGAATACTATGCAATCGTTGCTGGCAAGCTGGGCAAGGATAAGGGTGAAATTCGCAGCCTTCTGCATACCGATAAGGCCTTGAATCAAAAATCAGGGACCAGTGGTGAGTTGGCCATCACTCATTATCGAGTCATCACCCGTTTTCCGGATGCAACGCTGGTTGCAGTTAATTTGGAAACGGGACGCAGAAATCAAATTCGCGTCCATTTCGCGGAAATGGGTCATCCCATACTCGGCGATGCCCGCTATGAAAGTGATCGCGCGACGCATCCTGCCTGGCCTTACAAGCGGCTTGCGCTTCACGCGCGGATGCTGGGCTTCAGCCATCCTATGACGCGCCGGGAACCTC
>JBGSRE010000763.1:0-2021 GCA_041737755.1 Oligoflexus sp. | reverse complement strand
CGCCCTTTTCTTGGCCCTAACAGCCTGTAATTTCACTCATTATATGTCCTCAATCTCAGAGCATAATCAACCGATGATGGGGGGTATGTTTAAAAGGGGATATCATGAGGACCTCCAAGTCTTCCCAGCAAGACCGCCGCGACGAAATTCGCTACAGCATCTTTGGCGAATTTCCAGCTCACATGATCCTTGAGTCCACAGGGGAAGACTTAACATTTCTGGCCGTAGATATCTCAGACAAAGGCCTCGGCTTGCTCGTGACACCCAGTCCCAAGATTGGGCAAAACATTCGCATCGAGTTCAAGGAAGGGGACCTTCCCTGCCTGAGCTTCACCTGTCGTCATGTTCATGAAGTCTTAGATGGGCCCATGAGTGGACTCGAAAGTATGCGCCGCTGTGGATTTGAATTGGCAGAGAATCAACAGGTTGAGTTCAATCTGATAGAGCTCTTTGCCCGCTTTGACTCCGTGATGATCGGAGACTAAGGACGTCCCTTGTCAAGTACCTTGTATGACAAGATCGACAATAAATCGGTGCATATTGCGCTGGTGGATCCCCATCATGATAGCCGTGTGGGGCTCATCAAAGTCTTCCACAAGCTCGGGTTCAAACATATTATAATTGCCAAATCAGTTCGTGATCTCAACGACAAAATGCGCAAGACACGTGTCGATTGGATCATTACCACACTGCTTGAAGAACAGCCTTTCAGAATGCCATTTTTTATGCGCAACTTTTATGAGGATCAGCTTGTTGCCAAGGTTCGTGTGAGTTACCTCCTCACGGAAAAGCAACAGCCGCATTTGCCTACTGCTTTTTCAGACGGCGTCCTTTCCTGGTTCGATATGAGCCGAATGGACAATCCCCGAACCATTCAAGCCGATCTGGAAGAATTTTTCAGTCTTCTCAAAGAGGCCCATGATAATAAAAAACACGAAGCATTCGTGGCCGCCGAATACCTGCGCCGCTATCTGAAGAAGCATATGATCTGGGGCGAACTGGTTGCCATGGAAAAAACTCTTTGCGACAATTTTCCCTTGCAAGCCGAAAACATTCTGGCCTTGGCTGAAGCTCATTTTTTGTCGGGCGAATACAATCGAGGACGCCTGCTCGTACAGCAGGCTCAGCATATGGCCCTGGAGTCACTCGATAAGCGCATCGAAGACCTCTTAAAAAAGTTTCCGAAAGCCCTGCTTGAAAAGCAAGGCACCGTTGCCGAGCGATTCGACATCAAAAACGCTATCGTTATCGAACACGATGAACGGGAACTCCAAATTCTGCGCCAGACCTTAAAGAGGATTGGTATTGCTGAAGTCAGAAATTTCGCAAGTTTTCAAGAAGCCTGGGCGGCAATTAAGGATGGGCCTGAACCCGACCTCATGATTACCGAATGGACAACCCGTAAAGGTGACTTGAGTTCCGCTCAGTTTTTGCAACGTGTCCGCAGCCATGGTTTTTTAAAGCTGCCGTTGATTGTCATGATCAATAAGCTTCGGCCGCAGGAATCGCAGCTACTCAACGATGTTCATACTATCCAACTCTTGCAAAAGCCCTTGCGAGAAGATCAATCGGTGATGTCGATAGCTTTCGCAATTCAACAGGCTAAGGCCCCCACCGAACGCCGACCGGTCGAGCAGCAGATTTTAAATTGTCTGCAAAAGGGCGATCGAGCCGAAGCCTATTACTTACGAAAAATGTATCATGCCGATGCCGCGATACCGACCAGTCGCAAACTCTATATCGAAGCCGTTTTTAACTATCATCAGCATAACTACACCAAGGCTCGCAATTATTTGATCAAAGGCATCCAGCTTTCTGCCAATGAAAAAAGTCTGGATGGCGTTAAACCTAACCTCGACAAAACTGTTTTACTCTCCAAGTGTTTATTTCGTCTAGGCGATAAGAATATTGCCATTCAAATGCTGGAAAAAGCTCGCGGGCATTCCCCTTACAACATCGCTATACTCATGGCACTCATGGAAATGAACTGCGATGCTGGCAATATCAACCAGGCGAATGCA
>JBGSRE010001030.1:0-11168 GCA_041737755.1 Oligoflexus sp. | reverse complement strand
CGGTGGCGACGATCGCGTTCAATTCTTCCATAGTAAACTGCGCATTCTGGCCGCTTTTAGCTTCACTGAGCACGCCGCCCGTGGCGGTGATTTTAATCAGATCCGCGCCATCCTTATAGCGCTGCCTGACGGCCTTACGCGCCTCGTCCGGACCATTGATCACGCCCTGCTCTGGGGTGGGCTCAGGGAGCATCAGGCGCCGCGCTCCATTGGTTGGATCGGCATGACCACCGGTGGTGGCGATACTTTTCGTTGCAGCAAAGATTCGTGGACCCGGCAGGAGCCCCCCATCCACCATTTTGCGCAGGGCGACCGTTACATTATCGCTATCACCCAGATCCCGCACGGTGGTAAAGCCAGCCAGCAGGGTTCGCTCGGCATGAACTGCAGCCTTCAACGCATAGTCAGCGGTGTTGAGCGTATATCTTTCTAGATAAGATTTATTGCTGAATTCCGAACTGAGATGGACATGCATATCCATAAATCCCGGCATCACCGTCGAGTTTTTTAAATCGATGAGGGTATCGCCAGCAGCCGGCGTTAGAAAGCCTTTCTCAATGGCTTCGATCCGATTGCCTTCCACAATGATCGTCATCTGCTCCCGTGCCTCTTTGGAGCGGCCATCAATCAATTGCTTGGCGTGAATATACGTCCGAGCCGATGCCGATGCAGCCGACAAAAAACAGGTCATCGCTATGAAGCGTTTCAATCTCATGCTTTGCTCTCCCCTACCTGATGATGAACTGCCTTTTGTTTAGCTTGGGATGAGAGGGGGGAGCAAGGCCAAATCCTGCGCTGCGAAAAAGCCTCAAGGCCGGTGTTCGGCGCCCTTGGTCTTATACCGCTTGATATCGTGTGTGGCCGTGGTTTTTAGAAGTCAATGTGGCAGCTTTGAGGCGATTTAATGGCCGAAGCCGAGTTGCTGTTTGATTTGAAGCAGCCAAAGCCATTATGCTGGTGGCAAGCGATCCATGCGGAGAAAAGCTTATGCCCAAAGCTCCCAAAGAAATTGATGTCGCCTGGACCCCTCAGGCTCAGATCCAGCTATCCACTCCCCAAGAGCCTTTGCTGATTCAATCGTTTAAAGATCATCGACTCTGGCTTCGCGACCAAAAGGAAGACAGCGTCCAAAGGAAGGCGCTCGAGAAAATCGACCAGGTCTATAGCAATTGCCAGGAACCAGTGAGTTGCGCCGCAGGTTGTGCTGCCTGCTGCCATGCGAAGGTCGATGTTTCCCATCATGAAAAGCGCTTGATTTTGGCTCATATCAAGGATCAAACACTCAGCATTGACAGCGAGCGATTGGCTCTGCAGACATCGGCGCTGAGCGAGGGAAGGTGGGACCAGTTGCCCTTTGCCGATCGGCGCTGTGTGCTGCTCGATGCCAGCAACCGTTGCACGATTTATGCGGCAAGGCCCCTGCTCTGTCGACGCTATTTTGTAACTTCGGATAAAAAATTCTGCGCCGATGAAGACTGGACGCATATTGTTCGTCAAACCAATCCCGATGCCGATGGCTGTCTGTCGGCTATTTTTACCAAATTTAAATTTGAAGCTCTGCCGGTTTTTATCAGTGCACATCGAGCGAAGTTCAGCAATGCCAAGGATCACTCCGCCTAAGGAGCCAGGCTCCCCATCGTCTTAAAGATCCACTCCTGCAGTATCTGTCGTGCAATTGCTGTTCACAAACTTGAAGCCGCTATTGAGTTGGTAGTAGGAGTTATCCACATTGATCGACCCGGGGATATTTGTCCCGTTGATAGTCTGCACCTGGGCTGCGCAGGCGCCTGCCGCAGTCGTTGCATCAGTCCCCGAAATCGCCCAGCCCAGAAAGTAGGTTAGCTTTGTAGGGTTGGCGACAACATTGGTGCCGAATATATAGGGGTCGTGGGTCATCCTGTAACTGTTGTTGCTGGCGTTTTGAATCAGGAACACCGGCATAGCACCGGGCATGAATCGTTCATAGAGCCAGAACTGCAAAGAAGACGCCGAGCTGGGTTTGTTGATGTCGTCTCCACGCCAGAAGCGGTTTTCAGCGCCACCCTCGCTGTAGATTGGCACGAGTCCAAGCTGTGATGCTGTCCGCGGCGCTGGAAAGGTCGCTTTAGCGCTGGCGCCAAAGGTCGCGGCCATGCTCGAAAACTTGCTCAAGTCGCCTACATAGAGGTAGTAAACGACCACGTAGGTCTCATTTGGATCGATGCCTCCGGCAGGCACGCTGCGGGCCAAGAGCGCATGCATGTGGTGCTGGGGGTCCGATGAAAGAGCATCGTTGATCTGCAGAACATCATCGTCATTTCCCTTTCCGCAGAGTCCATCAGCCCCACAGCCGCTGGCACCATAGATCCAGCCAACACCCGGGCCACTTGCGTTATTGCCTACGGCGAAGGCCCCCTGGTAAGAGGTGTGCATGGGGTATACGGCATCAAGCGTACTATGGTTGAGCGCCGTCAAAGCCTGTGTGCTCGGATCCAGCTTGTAGACATTGTTGTGCTCGCTCTGGCGAACCGAAATCTTGCTCATGTGGACTTTGTTATATTTCGCGCTGTAGTTCGCACTGTCATAAGTCGTCGGGGTCCACGCCGCATAACGATCGAACTCGAGGCGAACCTCGATCACACCTTTCCCCATGTCTGTAAACTTGTTATGGATAATGAGATTGTTCATCTGGTGCGTGCATGTTGTGGGGCTTTCGGCATTATGGGCATGCACTGGCCAAGCATCATACCTGACCACCTGGCCACTCTCTTTCTTGACTGCGACATCCGTGTAGTGGCTCCCATCGCTGAAAGTACCATTGTAGTATCCGGCCATGTGGATATCAGTGTCGACCCCAGCACAAAGCCCGTCAACGTTTGGAATTGTAGGGAAGTAGGCATCGTCAACCCACTGACCTTCCCAGGAGCGCTGGCGACCGATGGTTTCATAGATTGCGTTTGGCTTCGAGAGCGAGATAATCTGCCCGCCCCGGCCGATCTCCATATTCCATTCCTCACCCGCTGCAGCTCGCCGCATGCTTGCGGTGAATACGCGGTTTTCATTGACCAAGGCCTGAGGAGTATTCTGATTAGCGGCCCTGGTCGAATACCATCGGGCGACGAAGTCGTTTGTTGGATTAGACGAGCCGGCAGCGAGCGCGATCGAGGACTCGTCAAGCTCGGCGACGTTGCTGCTGCCAAGAGTGGGTTTTCCTGGTCGCTGCTGGCAGCCGTAGGCCCCAATCATGATTTCCACAACGATGACGCTGGCGGCCCAAACTTTTCCTGTCTCGATTTTTTTATACAGCATTTGAAGTCATCCCTCTAAGCTCGAGTTCATGCGCACGATCAAGGCAATCGTCTCTAATCCTGACGTTATGGTAAGAATTATTATCATTTGACAGTCATATTCTTTAATATCGGCTATCAGTGAAGGCAGATTAAGCCTTTCATCTATGTCTGTTAAAATCTATGAGATTCCTGCACATTAAGGACTCCTGAAATAATTTTATTCCGCCCACTGAGCTTCGGCTAAAGGGAAAATCGGGGATTATAAAAAAAGCCGCTGGGCAACAGCCGAAACAGTTGGACTGTTGCTTCAAAAGGATGATCAACTGGATACCATAGATGGACGGAACCGCGCCCTTGAAGCTAAAACGTGTGATTAGCTGGAGATCATCCATGAGCGTCGACCTGAGTCATACCCTAACATTTCCCAATGGAATAAGCCTTTCCAATCGCATCGTCAAGTCTTCAACTGAGGAGCTCTTGGCCGACGCCGATGCAGGAATTTCCGATGAGCTTTTACAGCTATACCAGATATGGTCAGAATCCGGCGCTGGCCTGATCCTCACTGGCAACATGTTTATCAGTCCCCAAGCGATCGGCCGTCGGGGAAATGCTGTCATTTCCAGCAGCCCCCTGTTTCGGCAGCGTTTGGCGACCCTAGCTTCCATCATGAAGCAGCATGGGTCCAAAGCCCTCGTTCAGCTCAACCATGCCGGTCGCCAGGCGCTTCGCCAAACCAGAAGACAGCCTGTGGCCCCATCTGCGGTGCCCATCAAAGGATTTGGCCCGCTCTTTGTCATGCCAAGGCCCTTGCGTGACGATGAGATCGAACAGATCATTGCTCAATTTGTTGAAGCTGCGCATATCGTCTGGGATGCTGGTTTTGATGGCGTCGAGATCCACGCCGCTCATGGCTATCTTTTGAGCCAATTTCTGTCGCCTCTGACCAACCGACGTGAAGATCGCTGGGGTGGGACTCTGAATCATCGGGCGACGTGCCTCCTTGAAATTGTGCGACGGGTGCGAGCAGGGTTGCCGCGCGAACTTGTTTTAGGCGTGAAGATCAATTCTGCTGACTTCCAGCGCGGTGGTTTCGAAGAGGGAGAAGCACTGGAGGTCATAAAGCTTCTGAACAAAGTACAGCTCGACTTTATCGAAATATCGGGTGGAAATTATGAATCCCCCGCAATGGCTGGCAGACATTTGGCCTCCACAGAATCACGGGAAGCCTATTTTCTTGATTTCGCGCAAGCGGCTCGCCAAGCCACAGATATCCCCCTGATTCTGACCGGTGGCTTTCGCTCAGCCCAAGGAATGAACCAAGCCCTTGCCGAAGGCTCAGTGGACCTGATCGGCATTGCCCGCCCGATCATTCTGGAGCCAGGTTTTCCGAAGCGCTTGCTCAATGAACCGGGAGCCAGGGCTTGGCTGGCTCGAGACAAAATCGGCATAAAAAAGTTGGACGACATGCTGCAGACGTTTTGGTACAAGAGGCATATCCGGGCCATAGCCACCAAGGGTCGCTCCCTTGGCCCAAACGCCGGTCGCTTGGCGGCTCTCTTCCTGGAATTGCCACGAGCCGTGTTCTGAGCGGAACTCTCTTCGCGCTGATATAGGAAGTCGGCAGTGACCTAAGCCAGCCTTGGCGACGAACTCTGACGCCACTGAAGAGCTTTCAGGCCAAAGATTTCACCCGGCCAGTGGCATATCCTGGTTGAGCTGCAAATGACTCCAGAAGGGTTTCGGGACTGTAATGAGGATGCGGAACGATCGGAAATCCCGATTCAGGCTGCTTGCTCGTTCAAGAACCAGCGCGACATCCCCTCCTTCTTTTCTCATCATGCTCTGCACCGCATCCATACCAATTCCTCGACCCGAGATCTGACTCGCAAGCGGGCTGGTCGTCAGTCCCGTCGCAAAAATAAGTTCGGCGATATCCTGGTCGACGGCATCCTCGTCGATAAGCCCGCCGTGAAGTCCTATTTCTTTCAACTTCTGCATATTGAGTCCCCGACCATCGTCTGCGTAATGGATCACCATCGAATCGCCCTCTTCAGCAAGCTTGACGAAAATGTGTCCTTGGGATGACTTGCCCATAGCCTCTCGCGTGGCCGGAGATTCCAGCCCATGATCGATGGAGTTTCGCACCAAGTGAGTAAAAATACGCTGGATGATATCCGCGCCGCGGCTAGCGATACCAAAGCCTTCAGCCTCGACAACGAGCTCGGGAATAGCCTTGCCTAGTTCCTGGGCTAATTTATCGGCTGGCAGCAGGCAATCGCGGATCACGGTCGAAGCGGGAATATAGAGCCGTCGCTCGTAAGAATACAGCAAACTGAGCGCCTCTTGATCCAGGTGCTGCTGGTGCCGCTTCAGAATTGAGCATATGTTTTCGACTTCTTTGAGGCTCATACCCTCCGTCGACGTCGTACGACCCAGCTTCTGCTCAGCAATGGCTTCGTATTGAGACAGCATCTCATCCAAACATTCGAGATCATGCTTAATCACTTCCTGTTCAGTCTCACTGATCGCAGCTGCGGAGTATCCAAGATAGCGCTGCTCCATGGTATGAACGAGGTTGGTGATCGGATGAAAGTAGAGGGATCTCGCCATCCCTTTCAGGGTATGGACATTGATCAAGACGCTTCTCATGACTGACGGCTCATGCCGCGTGGCCTCGTTCGTTCTTTTCTTGCATTCACTCAGAAGCTGCCTCGCGCTTCGCATAAAGGATTGAAAGCTGGTCGATGGGACTTCAAGAATTTGTTGGACGATCTCCATTTCCCTTCTCTGCAGGCTGGCATTCCGTTCCAGATGTCGAATCATGGTTACGTCCTGTACGGTTACCAGAATCTTTGCCACTCGTCCATGTTCCAGACAAATCGGGTTCCATGTCAGATCAATAAACTTGTCCCGCCCCTCCACTCGGATCTGAATGTGATCCACAAGACAGGACCTGTTCAGTTCGAAGCTGATGCGATCCTCTCCAAACGTCAGGAACAGTGCAGACCTTACTTGGCTCTGCACATCAGCCGATACCTGGCTACCGTGGAAGATCAGCTCTAGGGCATCTCTGTTTTCCAGGCTATTCGTTTCAAACAATTGACGCATGTAGAGCGAGTGATCCCTATCGATACGGAAATCAGGCAATATTGTAAAGATGCCGAATTCAATATGCTCCATGATGGAGCGGATGTCTTGGATCTTTTCTTCCACTACTTGCTCCACATGCTCAATATGGAACGCCAGTTTCTGGTTTGCATGTTCCAGGCTCTGACGCAAGCGGTTCAGACGATCAGCCAGAGCCAGAGCAAGGATAATAATTTCCAAAAGGACTCCGATCTTCAGACCATGCTCGGTAAAGAAAACCGAAGGCACGAGTCCAAGCGAAAGCAAGCCGAATGAAAGCGTCCCAGATAGGAGGAAGGCCCACGCTGCAAAATAGAAGTAAGCTTCGCGTTGTCTACGGAGCAGCCCGCGCACCGAACACGTCACCAGAATAAGTGCCGATGCGAAGCTGAGAAAGGTAAAAAATTTAGGATAGACTTTGTACCCCGTGAAAAAGAATAGAGGGATAGCCAGGAGAACAGAGTACTTTACGATACTGGCAATTTTATAGAACAGCCGATCATTGGCAGCCAAATTCAGAAAGCGCAGCGCAAAGAACACTCCAAAAAGATTTGCGGCCAACAGGGAGGGGACGATGACCCGGCTGTTGATATATGGAGTCTCGGGAAAGACATACTGCATCAGAAGACCGGCGTTGGCTGCTAGGTAGGATTCGGAAGACAGTACGAACAAGCAGTAGTAGAGATACGCGAGATCGCGTGTCCAGAAAAAGATAAACAGATTGTAAATTATCATTATGGCAACACTGCCATAAAACAAGCCTTGGCCGAGGATAGCGATCTGGCGTTCCTTGTAGAAAGCCTGATCGTCCCAGAGACGCAGAGGCATACGGTAGGGACTTTGGGTATGAACGCGCATGAATATGTTCAGGGAAGGTGCGTCCGCAAATTCCAAAGGAAAGGCGAAGTTGACATGATCAATTGCCTTCGAACGAGTGGGATAGTTTGTCCCTGTTTCGTAGCTGCGGAGCAGCTGGAAATTCTGATCCAATACATAAAATTCCACATGGTCGAGCCGAGCATACGCAATCTCAAAGATCTTATGCATCGCCGACCGGCTAGGGTTCGTAATTTCAAGATGAAACCAAAATGTCTTTCTGGTGATTCCCAGGTTGGGTGCCATGTTTGGTAAATGTTCAAAACGCTTTCGACTCCTGAGGTCCACCGCTTCTGTGAGGGTGAGTCGCTCCGCCTCTTCCAAGAAGCTCAAGTTGCTCATCTTCATGGATGGGGATGATGCAGAGGCCTCCGCTGAGGCCATGGCATGAGGCACCAGCAAAAGTCCTAAGCAGAATCCTGCCAAGAGAGTACGCACGAACAAAACCCGGAATTGATGCATAGGTATGAGGCTCACTTTCTAAAAAAGAACTCAAATGTCCCTGCTGTCTCAAATCAAGTGGCTAGCAGCCCCTCTCGTCAGCTTTCGGCTGAAGCAGGCCGCTCATTTCACGTCAGTTCTGTTTAGAAACATTGTATGCCAATTGTCGAAGAACTGCGTCATTGAAAAATAGATCGTGGAGCTACTGGCAAAAGACGGTGCTCGACAAACTTAGAGGTACAGCGAAATAGAGACAAATCTATGGGTGAGAGCTGCTTCTGGCTGATCATCATGCTATTTCTAGACATCGGACCGCAGAGAAAGCTCACTGAAAACATTTATTTAGGTTTATACGGCAGATTTTTGCTCTTGCTGAATAATTCGATACAAGGTGAGCTCATGGCCCACTCCTTTCAAACGGAAGTTTCCTGCTGATTCCCAGCTCCCCTCTTTGAGGTAGTCACGGACTTCGCTGCTCACCAAAATTTCTCCAGGCTTGGCTTGCGACTCGATTCGCGCAGCCACGTTTACGGTCCATAGATGAAAACGTCGCGGCCTCTCAGCTGGCGATATCCACGGCGGCTAATTCATAGCCGAGATTGGACGGGAATTTCATACGCACATGGAAAGGCACCGTACCAAGAGGCACATCAGCCAAGAGTTTTGGATGACCGACCCATTCCATCCTGCCATCCCAGGTTTTGATGAGATTCAGCACCACATCCATACCCACGCCTCGGCCTGACACTTCACTCACTGCCTTGGCCGTGGAGAAACCAGGGGCAAAGATACACTGCACAATCGCTTCCACCCGGTTTTCATCGGCCGAGCAAAGACCGAGTGAAGCCGCCTGCTGACGAATTTTCTTCAGATCGAGACCTCCACCGTCATCGGCAAATTGAAAGACTATAGCGTCTTCATCGATATCAAAAAGCAGCTGGAGCTGAATCTGACCTTGAACCGGTTTGCCCAACTTTTGCCGAACTTCTGGAAACTCAATACCATGGTCCATGCTATTGCGAATCATGTGACCCAGCATATCCATCAGGGTCGTGGCAAATTCGGGGGAAATAAACAATTCTTCTTTGACATTCAGATTAAAAACAGCTTCCGGCTTACCCAAGCCTAGCGCCAGTTGCTTATACTGCTCCCGCAGATGCACCGTCACAATTTGGGCCGGCTTATAGCGCAGAGCCCGAATCAATCCGGACAGGCGTTCATCGGTTTTGATGGCGTTGCTATGGCGATTCAAGCTGGACAGCATCTCGGGATGGACCGAGATTCCGTAAGGGTCATGCTGATCCTTGATTTTTTCACTAAAATGATTGATCAGACTCACCAGTGAGGCGATTGAGGCTAAAACTTCTTCCATGGCTGTCTGAAGTGTCTTAAAAATCTCGGGTGAGCTACGATTGCGCTTGAATTTTTCCAACTGCGATTCGGCCACATGACAGAGGTTGGATAGTTCGTTGAGCTCAAAGAGTCGTGCGTTGCCTTTCAGAGTATGCAATTCACGATAAACCATGGCTGGATCGACGTCGGCAGAGCCTGGATTGTTCCAAACAGCAAGAACTTTGCTCTGGGCCTGACGCACGAGCAAAATCAGCCGGGAGCTGGAGCTATCGAGTGTGGCTTCAATAATTTGAGATCGCAGTTTCAACGCTGCCGATTCCTGTTCCAGCTTTTTCTGTCGGGTAATATCGGTCAGAGTCACCAGAATTTTTTCCACTCGATCTTCATCATCACACATCGAAGCCCACCCGATCGACAGGGTCTTCAGATCCTTGCCGACGAGCTTGATCGTTTCGCTGGGGAAACTGGCCGCATTGACATCGAAAGTGAAACGCGATTCCCCCAGGCCCATTTCCAAGGCAGAGCGAGCCTGGGCCACGGCATCAGCGCTGAGATTGCTGCCGGAAAAAATAAGTTCGAGCAGATCGTGGCCTTCAATGTCTTTGGTATTGAGTATCTGGGTGAGAGCCTGCGAAAAATTGCCTAAGACCTTCAGCTTGGAATCGGCTTCGATTATGCCTTGCGGCAGGCTTTCGAGGATGGAAGAAATCTCCTGAGTCTTTTCCCGCAGATTTTTGGTTCGTTCGGCAACCGTGCGTTCCAAACCGTCATTGACGATTTCCACTTCACGAAGCAGTTTTTTATTATCGTTGAAGGTCTGGGCGAATAGGTTGGCCGTAATCAGCATAATGGCAAAGGTACCAGCAAAGGTTCCGACGAAAATCAAGCTCGTTGAGTTGATCACACCCAAAGCCAACAGGATATCGTGCCCGGAGCATAACCAAAACATCACCTTGCCAATGATGGCAGGACCAATTCTAGGGTCTTTGCGATAGCCGACAATGCAGTTGTAAACGCCATGCGTGGCAATAGCAAAGGCGAACAGGAAAAGCGCCTTGCGAACGATCTGAAAGACCTGCATATGAAAGTCAAAGGCTAGGTAAAGGAAGACCAAGGAAAAGAGTCCCATGGTGATGGCATTAAAGAGTGCCACGCGCGGATAAAACTTATGGAAGAACTGCGAGAACCAAAAGTAACCCAAGGCCATAAAGCCAATACCAGGATAATGCAGGATGAGCATCGTATCCGGGCTGAAGAGTCGCACTGAAATATCATTCGGAAAGGCATAGAATGGGAAAATGCCAATACCGGTTAAACCAGCCACGAGATAAAGCGGATAGCGAGTCTTGAAAAACAGCATCAGAAAGAACAGCCCGGTCCAGGCAAAGATATAGGCAAAGAGATAGCGAAGTTCACCGCAGAAGATTTGAAAGAAGTTGATCATAGGATCGTAGTGGGAGTACTCACGCATTTGAAAGGGCGATTGGTAGACGCCAACCATCAAAGGCGTATCAATCCGGACAGCTATCACATGCTGAGCCTTGGTGACTTCAAAGACGACCGGAACCGGCTGGATGGAATAGTAGCGCTGGTGCGTGTCATGACCCTGGCGATCAAATACTATCTTGCCATCGACGAAGACCGACATCTTCGACATATAGGCATCGATATAAAATACTACTTTTTTGCCAATCATGGCGTCGCTAAAGAAGAAATTACCTCGATACCAACCGACCCGATAGAGCTCTTTGTCTGGATAGGCCTTAGTCCATGGGCCGGGAGTCGATACCGTCATCCAATCTTGGGTGGATGTTTCAGGCAGCGCATTTTCCTTCAGATCGTCTCGACTGAATAGCCATCGACCTTCCAAACTTTTAGCATGTTTTAATGAATTGATTTCGATTCGGCAAGAAAAGCATTCACTTTGATCCAGAGCTAGGGCTTGTGGCGAGGCTAAAACCAGCCTCAGCAAGAGACCTAGGATAAGGAGCAAAAGGATAGGACTTAGCCAGGCCGCAGCGGGGCAAAGTTCAGGCATCGATCGAATCCCAACAATCAGTCGCTGGCGTGCCATACTCGATTCTTTCCTAAATGAAAGTATGA
>JBGSRE010000747.1:0-2539 GCA_041737755.1 Oligoflexus sp. | reverse complement strand
GATCGCCTGATTCCTCATTGAATCGATCTGAGCCACAGAGAGGTAATTCGTGGAAGGTGTTGATATCTTAAATGGTGTGATTTTCCCTTATATCAATTTGGCGATATTTCTTATCCTCGCCATCATGATGTTCAAGCGGCCAATCAAAAATGGTCTGGCCTCTAAGCGCGTCGCCTACGAGGAGCTCGTCAAAAGGGCTATGGCCGCTAAAGAAGAAGCGGAAGCCCGCAATCAGGAACTCAAAGAGCGCCTTGTTTCCTTGGATAAGGAAATTGAGGAGATTAAATTAAAGGCCAGGATTCAGGCTGAAATGGAAGCCAAGCAATTGATCGACAGTGCAGAGCATCTGGCCGAGCACCTGAAGCGTGAAGCGCGTCGAATTGCTGAGACCGAAGTTGCAAGCGCCAAGGCGGAATTGCAGCGAGACATTATCGAACAAGTCAAGCGCCAGACTGTCGAACAACTCAAGCTCAGCCTTGACGATGCTCGTCAGCATCAGGTTGTTCAATTGGGTCTGAACAACTTAAGTCAGGTTCGTGCGGAGGTGATTTCGTGAGCGCAGAAAAGATCGCGCATCGGTATACAACGGCTCTTTTGTTGCTGACAGAGGGCAAAAAAGACGTTCAAGATAAAATTCTTCAAGACCTCGAAGAGATGGCAAAACTCTACGAAAATAAAGAGATTCGTAAGGTGATTGCCAGTCACATCGTCCAAACTGAATTGCTGCAAGAGGTGTTCACCAATCTCACCCAGCAGCTTCAGTCCAACGATCTTCTCAAGCGTTTTTTGAACACATTGATTCGGGCCAAGCGGACTCCGCTTATCCCTGAAATCGCAAGGTCTTTCAAACAGATCGTACAGAAATCCCGAGGCATCGTTGATGCCAGCGTTACAGCAGCAGTCGTGCTGCATGCCGACGAAGTGAAAGACATCCGAACCAAACTTGAGGCTATGCTCGGAAAACAGGTCAACCTAGACCTAAAAGTTGACAGTTCCATTCTCGGCGGATTTGTCATCCGTATCGAAAATAGCGTCCTCGATATGACCCTGAAGACAAAACTTGAACAAATGACGAAATTTGCCGTCAGCTAAGGAGTATGGGGCGACCATGGAAAAGATTCGCGTAGATGAAGTTAGCAAGATCATTAGCGAGCGTATCAAGAACTTCGACCAGAAGGTCGAGCTCGAAGAGACCGGTACCGTCCTCTCTGTTGGCGACGGCATCGCCCGTATCTATGGCCTGGATAAGGTCATGGCCGGTGAGTTGATCGAGTTCAAAAACGGCACTCGTGGTGTAGTTTTGAACTTGGAACAAGACAATGTCGGTGTCGCCATCTTAGGCACGGCTTACGGGATCCAAGAAGGTGAAACAGTCAAAAGAACTCGAGAGATTAACTCGGTACCGGTTGGTACTGGCTTGATCGGTCGCGTTGTTGACGCCTTGGGTTTGCCACTGGATGGCCAAGGCCCTGTAAAATATGACGAAGTTGGTGTGGTTGAAGTCAAAGCTCCCGGCATTATCGCCCGGAAGTCGGTTCATGAACCATTGCAAACCGGACTTAAAGCAATCGATGCTATGGTTCCGATCGGCCGTGGTCAGCGTGAATTAATTATTGGTGACCGTCAAACGGGCAAAACAGCCATTTGTATCGACACTATCCTCAACCAAAAAGGCAAAGACGTTATCTGCGTTTACGTTGCCATTGGTCAAAAGGCTTCGACAGTTGCCCAGGTCGTGAACCGTCTGAAGCGGGAAGGCGCGATGGATTATACCATCGTCGTGTCAGCTTCGGCCCTGGATCCCGCTCCTATGCAATTTCTGGCTCCTTACTCCGGCTGCCGCATGGCAGAATTTTTCCGGGATCGCGGCAAGCATGTTGTGATTTTCTACGATGACCTTTCCAAGCAAGCCGTTGCATACCGCGAACTTTCGTTGCTTCTTCGTCGACCTCCCGGTCGCGAAGCTTATCCAGGCGATGTCTTCTATCTTCACAGCCGTCTTCTGGAACGGGCTTGTAAATTGAACGATAAGTTGGGCGCTGGTTCCATCACAGCTTTCCCTGTGATCGAGACCCAGGCCGGCGATATTTCCGCTTATATTCCAACCAACGTGATTTCGATCACGGATGGTCAGATCTTCCTAGAAGCCGATTTGTTCCATAGTGGTATTCGTCCCGCTATCAACGCCGGTCTTTCCGTATCCCGCGTCGGTGGATCCGCTCAGGTTCCGGCCATGAAGTCGGTGGCCGGTTCATTGCGGCTTGAACTCGCTCAATACCGAGAGCTGGCGGCCTTTGCTCAGTTCGGATCCGACTTGGATGCCACCACCCAGAAAACGCTGGCACGCGGTGCACGTCTGACCGAACTGCTGAAGCAACTTCAGTACGCGCCGATGGAAGTGGGCGTGGAAGTGGCTGTTATCTATGCTGGTACCAGTGGTTTCCTCGACAAGTACGAGCTGAAGCAATTGAAGGTCTGGGAAACAGGCTTCATCAGCTATCTGCGCGCCAACCACAAAGGCTTGATTGATAAGATCGAG
>JBGSRE010000727.1:0-5283 GCA_041737755.1 Oligoflexus sp. | reverse complement strand
AGCGCGTCCCACGGACGCGACCATAACGCTGCAAAGAATATTCTCCGTGTAGGACGTTACACGCTGAGCCTTGGGCAAAGTGCCTAAAGCAAGGGAAGCTCCCTCTATAGCGGTACTCCGTTTAGAGGGAGAGGATGTCACACCTTCCTCTAGCCATACTCAAGATGGGCAAGCAAGTTTGCGCTGAAACTTTCTCAGGCTGTGTAATGCAATTCGACTGCTAGATTTTTTTTAGGAATCTGGATGGGAACCTGTTGAAACTGAACACTGTTGACAGATGGAATGCGCCAGGAGCAGCTGAGAGTGATCTTACCAAGAATCACCGAGAGAAACTTCTCCGCAAAGAATTGCCCCATACAGGCGTGAAATCCTCCCCCAAACGGAGCATAAGCCAAACCATTCTTTTTATGCTCGCTTCTCTCTTCGCTGAAGCGCCAGGGATCGAAGAGTTCCGGTTGGGTCCAGTATTCGTCCATATAGTGAGTGAAGGATGGGTAAATCGAAACATTAGTGCCCTTTGGTACGCTGAAACCTTGAAACTCCAGATCCTCGGTCGCGACTCGCGGTATCAATTTCAGTGGCGTATGGCGGCGCAGGGTTTCCCTTATCACCATCAAGCCTCCCAAGCTAAGTATGGCGCAGGGAGTTGAGCTGAACTTGAGTAAAAAACCGAAGACCCAAAAGAACATCCGAAAGCCTGCCAAAGCTGCAAAAACAGCAAAAGCCAAATCGGTCGTTGCCAAACCCAAACGTTCCACCCGCAAAACCAAAGATGACAACCCAAGTGCGGGATCGTCGGGTCAAGTTCTTTTGCCAGAAGCATTGTCACTGGATCAGGTCTATGCCAATTGCTCAACAGCTGGTTTTAAGTTTACGACGACCGACGAGTTAGCCAGTACCAACGACATTATCGCCCAAGATCGCGCCATCCGTGCCATCAATATGGGACTCAGCATTCAACGCCCTGGCTATAATATTTATGTCGCAGGGATCGAAGGCACGGGCAAGACCAGTGTCATTCGACAATTCCTGGAACGGTGGTCGGCGGATTCTGCCGCTCCCTATGATTGGGTCTATATCTATAATTTTTCGGATATCGAAGTTCCGCGAGCGATTAAACTGCCCCGAGGTGAAGGTCGCAAGCTAAAAAAGAACATGGAACACCTAGTCAAAGCCATGCGGTCGGAGATCCCGGTGGCGCTGCAGAGTGAAGACTACGAGAATGCAGTCAACACCTACATTTCCTCGGCCAATGACATCAAGTCCAAGCTTTATAGCGAACTCGAAAAACTGGCCAAGACCAAAGACTTCGTGATCAAATCGACCCGCATGGGCATTGAAACGATTCCGATTGTCGACGGCCGCCCCCTCACCGAACGTGACTACTCCAAACTCGCAGAACCCGAGCGTCAGGAAATCGAGAATCGCCGTTCCGAGCTGGAGCCGGAAGTCTTGGACTTTGCCCGCAAGGTCCGCGCCATCGACAAGGATACGAGCGAGCAGCTGGAAAATCTGCGCAGTTCTATTGGTGAGCAGATTATATCAGCCTTGATCATCCCTCTTTTGGAAGAGTATGCGGACTATCCAGAAATTCTCGATTACATCGAACAGGTGCGCGAGGATGTGAAGGAAAATCTGCTCGAGTTCGTCGAAGAGGACCAGGCGCCCCCAAGTGCCGAAGAAGCCCTCTATATCGAAGACAAAGATAAGTTCACCAAATACAAGGTGAACGTCTTCGTCGATAACAGCAAAATCGAAAAAGCTCCGGTCATTATCGAAAATAACCCTACCTACTACAATCTTTTCGGCAAAATCGAAAAAAATGTTGAACACGGGATGTACCTGACCGATTTTACGATGATCAAATCAGGATCGATCCATCGGGCCAACGGTGGATATTTAGTGCTCAATGCGATCGATATTTTTCGTCCCGGCAATATCTGGGAATCTTTGAAGCGCATCCTGCGCAACCGCAAGGGTTTTATCGAAGATATGGGCGAACAGTATTCACTTCTGCCCACCTCTGGCTTAAGGCCCGAACCCGTTCCTCTTGAACTTAAAGTCATTCTGATCGGCACGGATGAGATCTATCATGTGCTTTACCAGCAGGATGAGGAATTTCAAAAGATCTTTAAGATCAAGGCTGACTTCGATTTCAAAATGGAACGTAGCCCCGAAAACATCATGAGCTATGTGACCTTTATCGCCACTCGGATGCGACTGGAGCAACTGCTCCCCTTCGACAAGTCTGCGGTGGCAGCAATTGTGGAATATGGCTCTCGCTTGATCGAAGATCAGAATCTTCTTTCTACCCAGTTTGGTGAAATCAAAGATCTGACGATCGAAGCCGACTTCATTGCTAAAGAGCGGGAAAATAAGGCCGTTCAAAGGGCTGATGTCGAAGATGCCCTCGATCTGAAATACTATCGATTGAATTTGCAGGAAGAGTACCTCCTGCGTTTGATCAAGCAACAGGATATCCTGATTAGTGTCGATGGATCGCGGATCGGTCAGATCAATGGACTTGCGGTATATGATTACGCCGATTATTCCTTCGGCAAGATTGCTCGTATCACATGCACGACTTCGCCTAGCAAACGCGGTATTCTGAATATCGAGCGAGCAGCCCGGCTGTCTGGCAAGATTCATGATAAAGCAGTGATGATCATCGCCGGCTATTTCAAAGCGGTATTTCCCAGAAATAAATCGCATGCCTTTACTGCCAGTGTTTGCTTTGAGCAAAACTACGGTATGATTGATGGTGATAGCGCGACGCTTGCGGAAGTCATTGCCATCATCAGTTCATTGGCCCGAGTGCCGGTCAGGCAGAACCTCGCCATTACCGGATCGATGAATCAGTTCGGGGATGTGCAAACCATCGGTGGCGTGAATGAAAAGATCGAAGGTTTTTATAAAATCTGTGATCTGGTCGGCAGTAGCGAGAGCTATACCGTCATCATTCCAGCCGCCAACACCCAGAATCTGATGCTGCACCGGCGAACCCAAGCCGCTGTCCGCGACGGTCGACTGAAGATTGTTCCTGTTCGTCATATCGCTCAGGCCTTCGAAGTGGCAACCGGCGTGCCACTGGGAGTCATGGATGTCCACGGTGACAGTAAAATCCAAAAAGGCAGTGCTCTTGACCGTGCCTTGAAATGGATGGATGAAACCGAGGATGACGAGGACTGATTCATGCAAGACTTGCTGCGCATCTTGAAGGCTAGGCAATCGGCTCAGGATGCGATTCATAGTTTTTTTCGCAGTCGTGATTATCTCTGCCTCGACACACCCATAGCTGTGATCAGCCCAGGCACAGAAGTGCATTTGGGCTATTTCGCAACGGAATGGCAGGATTTTCGCGCTCAAAAGCACCCCCTTTACCTGCGTTCCAGCCCAGAAATTCATCTGAAGCAGGCCCTGGCTTTGGGCTTGGATCGGGTTTATCACCTCGGTAAATGCTTTCGTAATTATGGAGAATTAGCCGACTGGCATCATCCTGAATTCACCATGCTGGAATTCTATGAAACTGGCATCAGCCTGCCAGATTTTATGACTCTAACGGCAGATCTCCTCCGCTTTGTTGCCGAATCCCTTCAAAAAGAGGGTTTTGCCGTACAGATGCCAGAGGCCACTCCGCTTCGCCTGTCGATGTTTGAAGCCTTTTCCCAATGGGCAGGCATCGAACTGATCGACGGTGATGAGGAGCTCGCTCGCAAAGGATTGGCGCTTGGTTTGCCATCCTTGAACGTAGGGGATGATTTCGAAACGGCCTATTTCAAAATCCTGCTCGATGTCATCGAGCCCCACTTGAAAAAAGCCGGGGCCATCTTCCTCTATGATTATCCAGCATCACAGTGTGCGCTGGCTCGGGTCGTCCAAGACCGGGCCCAGCGTTTTGAGCTCTATCTCCAGGGTGTAGAACTCTGCAATGCCTTTGACGAACTGCTGGATGTCTCAGCCAATCGGGAGCGCATTCAGAGCAGTAATCAACAAAGGGAACGACTGGGTCATGGGACGGTGCCAGAGGACCCTGATTTTTTTGCAGCCCTTGCTCAAGATTTAAAGCCCTGTTCGGGAAATGCCTTGGGTTTTGATCGACTGCTGGCCCTTCTCCTGGGCGAACCCAATTTAGATCGGGTGATTCCATTCCGTTGGAATTTGCCCTGGCAAAGGTCTGTGTCAGAAGTCCAATTTCTCATCGCCGGCAAAGATCGTGGCCCCTGAAGGAGCGGCTGCTTCGATTTTTTGCCGATCCACCGTCAGTCCCTGTTTCTGCAGACGGAGCAGGAGATAGACTTGGCTTTCCCCTTCACTTTCCACATTCCACCGAAAAAGGCCGCCGATAAAGGGGATGGAACCCAGCCATGGAATGCGCGATTCTTCAAAGCCTTCGGTCCGGGCTTGGATTTGCCCAACCAGCTGCAGCGAATCCAAAGTCAACCAGGTTTCCGTTTGCAGCGCGGATCGATCGAGCGACCTTTGACCTTCTCTCGGCCGGCTCAGCTGTAAGGAAATCGAAGCCTTGACAGCCTCCCCTTGCTGCTCGATCAGCTTTAATTGCAGTTGAAATCCGACCGCTTTCCAGATCTCCACTGTTTGATCCCGTTGGGGAGCCAAAGTCGCAATGTCCATACCATCACTGACCTCCATTGTACTGCCTAAATTTAGGGCCAGCTGCGGCTTGGCCAGAATGCGGGTATTGCTGCGCTGGGATAATCCTTTGAGAAAGATTTCTATGGGCTCTAAGGGTAAAAGTTGGACGGGTCCCAGAGCCAGGGGATTATTCAGATCCGAGTCGCTGTGCTTATGAGCCAGAGCAATCACATCCAGTCGGAATTGGCCGGCACGGGACGATATGCATTGCAGCTGAAGAGAAGTGCCATAGCGATCCTGCACCCATTTGCGCCACAGCTCTTCCCGTTTGGAATCTCCACTCTGACAATTACTTTCCAACTTGATATAGCCTTCGGCATCCAGCCCTACCCTTGGCAAACCAAGATCGCTGGCGATTTTTCGTGACCAAAGATGCTGTGCCTCTTCGCTCAGCAGAACTTGGAACCGGCACGGAGGATGTTTCTCACAAATATCGCGGGCCTTATGCAACCAGCTCAGAGATTCGCTACGACCCGAGATGGTAGAACGTTCGGCATCGCAATGCACACCCGCTTCCATGCAGAGCAATGGCTTCCAACGCGGATGCCGGAGGATAGCTGTTTTTGCAGCTTCACTCCGACTCGCAACATCGACGATCCAGCTCTGTTGATTGACTCCATTTTCATCGAG
>JBGSRE010000721.1:0-7829 GCA_041737755.1 Oligoflexus sp. | reverse complement strand
GTGCTGGCTCTGATGGCCTTGGCTCATCCTAAACCTTTGCTTGAAGGGCGAGATCCAAGAAAAGCGCTGATCTTTCTGGGTCTCTTCGGTTCGGCTCTGCTTTACGGTGATGGTATAATCACGCCGGCAATTTCGGTACTTTCGGCTGTTGAGGGTTTGGAAATATCCACGCCCTTATTCAAACCATACGTCATTCCGATTGCCGTGTTTGTACTCTGCTTGCTGTTTTTATCACAGAGATACGGAACGGATAAAATTGGCAAAGCCTTTGGGCCTATCATTCTGATTTGGTTTATCACTCTGGCTGTTCTCGGTATCAGCGGCATCAGTCATAATCCGAGTGTACTCAAAGGGTTGAACCCTATTTACGGCATGCACTTTTTTATTGAGAATGGTTGGTACGGATTCCTGGCTTTAGGTGCCGTATTTCTCGTGGTTACCGGCGGCGAGGCACTCTACGCTGATATTGGGCATTTCGGCAGAAAGCCGATCATCCTTGCGTGGTTTTTTGTCGTTCTACCCAGTTTGGTCCTCAACTATTTCGGCCAAGGGGCTTTGCTCCTTAAATCTCCCGATGCTTCACATAACCCTTTCTATCTTCTGGCCCCAAGTTGGGCCACCATGCCGCTGGTTTTCCTTTCAACGATGGCGGCGATTATCGCTTCCCAGGCCCTGATTTCAGGAACTTATTCTTTGACCCACCAGGCAATCCAATTGGGTTATCTGCCTCGCCAGAAAATTACCCATACTTCGAGCCACGAAATTGGTCAGATTTATGTTCCTTTCATCAATTGGACCATGCTGATAGGAACTGTCACACTCGTAATAGTTTTTGGTTCGTCGAGCCGGTTGGCTGCCGCTTATGGTCTGGCCGTCACAGCGACTATGATTATAACCACGATCTTAATCTATTATGTAGCTCGATATCTCTGGAACTGGAAACCTTGGATAGCACTGAGTATCACCGCCGGTTTGCTGGTCGTCGATTGCTCCTTCTTTTTAGCCAATTTGATCAAATTATTCGATGGTGGTTATGTTCCTCTGTTCATTGCAATTGTCATTTTTATATCCATGACTACCTGGCGTCGGGGTCGGTATATTCTCGGTCAAAGATTGAAAGAAAAAGCTCTGCGAGTGGACACTTTTATCGAGCAGTTAAAAGTGGACGAAGTGCATCGCGTGCCCGGGACAGCCGTGTTTATGACGAGCGTACCCGATGGAACTCCGCCATCATTGATACATAATGTCAGGCATAACCACATTGTTCATTCTCACACCGTTTTGCTCACGGTTATGACTGAAAGTATTCCCTATGTGAATCTGCAAGACCAAATTGAAGTAAAAGAAGTCCTTCCAGGAATGTATTCCGCTTTGATTCGCTATGGTTTTATGGAAATGCCTGACGTTCCATCGTGCCTCGAGCGAGGCCTGAAAAAATTCTTTCCTTTTATTACCGGGAATGTGACTTATTTTTTGGGTCGGGAATCGCTAATTTCAACCAAGCGACCTGGTATGGCGCGCTGGCGAGAGCATCTCTTCTCCTTCATGACCAAGAACAGCCAAAAGGCGACCGATTTCTTCAAACTACCAGCCGATCAAGTTTTTGAAATCGGTATCGTCGTCGAACTTTAAAATACTAGGCTAGGGCGGTTAAAAGTCTCGGCTCTATGTCAATGCCTGTAGGCTAGAACATTGATCAGGGGCGGGAAAAATTTGTCCAAAGCTTCCAGTGGCTGCCAATGATCTTCAAATAAATCGCCCAGCACAAATCCGTTCCGCATCAATCCACCCATTTGATCGGTTAAACTATGACCGAATTCCAATGGTACTTCAGGATAAACAAAACGTCGAAATTCCTCAGGCTCGAGACTCTTTTGATCGGCATAGGGAATCGGATACTTCAACTCAAAGATCCCATTCTGGGCTTTAACAAAATCGAAACTCCAGGCGATTGGATTGATAAAAGCATACAACAGGCGGCCCCCAGGCACGAGCAGGCGCGCGCAGTTTTGCCAAATGGGCTCGAGCGTTTCAAAGAAACAGTTGGCCAAGGGTAAAACAATGCAATCGAAACTTTCATCTTGCAGAAAGTCTAAGTTCTCGACCGAACTGCGATGCATGGTGATGGGCAGATGCCAGCGCTGGGCCATGGCTTGATCACGCGCCAGCTGCTCTTCGGAAATGTCCACCAAAGTTACGAGAGCTCCGGCAGCCGCCAGCAAAGGTGCCTGCCGTCCACCCCCAGCCGCCAGGGCCAGACAGCGCTTCCCCTCGAGCTTGCCCAACCATGATTGGGGTACCGGTCTGGTCGGGCTTAAATGCAGATCGATCTCACCTCTTTGGGCGGCCTCGATGGCCAAAGGGCTCACCGTCTCGGACCATTGAATTCCAAACCGAGCCTGGGTGTTCCAGGCCTGTCTATTATGTTCCTGAATGTTCATTTACAACCTAAAGAAAATATTTAAGACATCCCAGCACAACTCCCAGAAGTATCAGGAGGCCGACATCCATTCGAGCCTTTTCTAGCAAGAAAAAGCCAACGACAGCCAGTCCTATACTCAAAGTATCGATAAGGGAAACCCTGCTCATACTCAAGCTAACATAAAGCATGAGACCCATCGATGCGCAGTTCACTCCTTGAAGAAATCGCGGCACATCAGGATGTCTTCGCAAGCGTGGCAAGAGGTAAGCGCTGAAAGCTATCATGAGAAATGCTGGTCCAAAAATCCCTAAAGTTGCTAGGCTAGCACCTGACCAGCCTTGCAGTAGAAATCCAATAAAAGTAGCGGTGCTGAACAAAGGGCCTGGCGTGATTTGGCCGACGGTGATGGCATCGAGCAATTGAGCTTCTGTCAACCAACCCAGCCGGTCCACTAGGTCTTCGCGAAGATAAAGCAAGAGCGTGTAACCTGATCCAAAAAGCACAGCACCGATCTTAAAAAATATCTGAAAAATTTCAGGAAGAGTTCCAATGTCCAAGCTTTTGGGAGTCAGCATCGCTAGGAAAGCGGGCGCCTTCATCCGGGTTGTGCGGTTTCGAAAAATGAGACTGAGTCCTCCGAGCAAAAGAATCAGTAGCTCATGAACCCCTGCAATATGAGCCACGAAAGCAGAACCGCCGATCCAAAGCAAAGCTTTTTGCGGGAGTTGCCTTGCAAAGGCATACAGAGCCCGCAAGATAACGACTAGAATCAATGGTCGAATCGTATAGAGAATTTCCTGCCCGATCGGCAGACTCCCTGCTTTGAGATAAAGAATGGCAAGGACGCCACTGCTAAGGAAAGCAGGCGCAATGAATCCGCCGCCTGCCGCCAAGAGACCGGCCCTCCCTGCCAGTTGATGGCCAATGGCCATGGCTAATTCAGTGGAGTTGGGGCCTGGAATTAATTGGGTGATGGCATGCAATTCCAAAAAATCATGACGGCTCAGCCAAGCCCGCTTTTGAACCAATTCTCGATCCATGAGAGCAACGTGGGCAAGGGGCCCTCCAAAACTGGTGGCACCTAATTTAAGAAAAACTCTTAGGATAGTCAGAGGCGAAGGCGTCGACATTTCAAAAGCCCTTGTGTGGAACTTGTGTAAAGAAAAGCTAAAGTTCCGTTAAAATGGGAAAATCTGCGCTGGTCCCCAGAATCGCCCAGCGAAAAAAGGAAGGCAATGGGATATGCGCTCGGCCTAGGCTTTGGCTATTTTGTTCACAGTTTCGGCAATTATGACAGGCACAAGGGGGTGTAATAGGCGGAATCTATTCGATGTCGTGAGTGGTCCAATTCCTGTATGGGAGGGGCTTCGTCCAGAATGTGTCTGGCCTGTGCAGAAAAGCCCTTTGAAATGTATTGCTATGGAACTGGAGAAATCTGTGGAAAAGCTGGTGGTTAGTGAAAACTTGACTCTGCAAGCGATCAAGGGATCTGAATTTACCCAATATTATTCGCGTCTCGTCCGCAATCTTCTTCGTCGACAGAAGTTACAGGTTCATGAATCAGGCTATCCTTTTGCAGCCTCTTTTAACTTTCCCGCGTCACTCAAAGCTAGGTGGGATCACTTGTTTCTCGTCCATCCCAAACATCCCAAGCCACTCCAGATGATTTATAATCGCCTATCCCGGGACTATCTCTTCGATACTTTGAGTCAGATGAAGCTCAATTTTGCCAACGTGATGCAACTGAGCATTGAGGTCGAAATCGCTGAAGCGTTTACTGGTTTCAAGGCAGCAGATCATTATCACTACGCAAGTTCATTGCAGGACATTGTGCATCTCAATCATGATCGTGCATTGCTGCATTTCCGCTCCATCGTCAGCGACGATCAAGGCCAAGAACTAGTCATTCAGAAAGACACGATGTTTCTGAATAATCTCAGCAAGGCAGATATTGCTCGACTGAATCAAGAAGCCCCCGCACATACAGAACTGGTCGACCGCTATCGTGGGCTCGCGAAACAAGCTCCACAGATAAGCATACAGGACGCAGATTGGAGCGGTCGCTATTTCCTGGCTGCTGATACGGGGCTGCGCTATGGGGTCGTTTCCGGCGATCTCAACCCACTCCATACGGCTAAGCTTTTTTCGAAACTAATGGGTCATCGAGGGTCCTTTGTGCAAGGAGCCTTTACGGCAAATCTGGTCTTGAAGTTTCTCATGAATGACCTTCATAAACCTGTTAAGCAAATGGTCGTTACCTTCACGCAGCCAGCCTATGCAGGGCAGATGATCACCTTTGTGGTCAAGGGATCAAATTTTGAACTGCAGTGCCAGAAGCATAAGCTTCTTGCTAAAGGCCATTTCTCGATTTTTGAATAAAAACTGTCTTTAAGCCCAAACAGGGCATCTTATCGCGATTCAGAGTCTGCCTTTTAGCAAGGACTAATGAACCGAGAAAGCTGCCCTTTTCTTCGCTTGCTTGAAAAAGCTGAAAAAATTCCGAAATTAATTTGATTGCTTGAGATAAATATCGGGAAAGGCACCGGCGAAACCTTGTCTTTTTACATCGAGTTGGAATACAAGGAGAAGCGTTGAATTACGGATGAGGTTGTTATGAATCGCCTGTCTCTCTTTACCTTCACAATCTTAATTGCCAGCTGCAATCGATCCTCTGGATCGAATGCCGAGACGAGTCCTGCTTCCACCACCGATAGCAAAGTTTCCCCTCTTCCGCTGCTTACGGAATGCTACCAGGCTGATGAATGGACCTGTGCAGTGGAAGCAGCGATTGTTAAAAAAACGAATGCCAAGCGCGCCGGCAATCTTCTCACGCAAAGTTTTGAAAGTTCTTTTGTCGCTCGGCATTGGTCTGAGCAACAGCTGGCCACAGAATCTTTAGGTCATGATGGATTTCCTGCAGAACGCCAAGCGACTCTGAAAACTGAATTTCCCCAGTTGAATTTCTTTTATGCCGCCGAAAATGTAGCCATGACAATGACCAATTCTGACAGCGCTGATGCCGTTGCTGAAGAAATCGTAGAAATGTGGTGGAAGAGTAGCGGTCACCGGAAGAATATGTTAGGACCCTATCGATACATCGGTGCCGGTGTCGCACGATTGGGTCGAGTTGTGTACGCCACTCAAGTCTTCCACTGATTATCCTGCTAAATTTACCGTAAATTTAATAATTATTTAACGAATATTTACTTTCGACCCTTAAGTTTCGAGCGTTTCCGAAACATGAAGAGGCTCCCTCAGGGCTTTTTGATACCAAGACGCAGGAGCCAGGATGAAAGTCAATCGTCTCGCTGTTACCACTTCCATAGAGTCTCCGGTCTTTCTGTTGGAGTTGCATCTCGCCCATGTCACTCCAGGACGGACTCGATTCTATTTGAGCATTATTCATCGAAACAAAGAGTACTGCCGAGCTATAGAAGGTCGCTTACGGCGAGAACTGGCCCTAACTTCTGTCGAGGCCCGTCCCCAAACGGGATCTTTAGTTATCGAGCATGCTTGCGATTTTTCTGTGGATTCGTTGCGCCTCGAGCAGTGGATTCAAGAAGCTCTCCGGGAGCCTGAAGCTTTTCTCCCTGTTGAAAATGAGCTCGCTACCGGTGCGCAGCAATTCATAGAGAACGATGAGCACCTCAATTGGTGCAGCCTTTCGCCAGGAGCCATTTTAAAGGAACTCGAGACGGACCTCAGTAGCGGCTTATCGACAGTGGTCATTGAAGAAAGACGGCTTCGCTTCGGTAGCAACAGCGTGGAGCAGGTGACACCGACGAGTCAGTGGGAGCTTTTCAGCCGCCAATTCGGTAATTCTCAAACCCTACTCCTAGCTGGTTCTGCAGGACTCTCGCTGGTTACCGGCGGACTCTTTGATGTGGTTATGATTGGGGGGGTTATTCTTCTCAATGGCTATATTGGTTATCTGTCCGAAGCTCACGCAGATGAGGTGATTTGTTCCATTGGCCACATTGAACCCCAAGATGTACGGGTTCTGCGTGATGGGACAGTCCAGACTATCCTTGATAGCGAACTTGTCGTGGGCGATATCGTGAATCTTTCACATGGTGTTGTCCCAGCCGATCTTCGACTGATTGATTCCAAAGGTCTTATGGTGGACGAATCGCCTCTCACAGGTGAATCCATGCCGGTGTCCAAATATCACGCGGCTATTGATCGTGCCCTTCTCCACACGATTTCAGATCGCAAGAATCTGCTCTTTCGCGGTACGATTATCACCTCAGGCCAGGGGCTTGGCGTGGTGGTTGGAACTGGTGAGCAGACGGAGATTGGTCGGGTTCGTCGCCTCGTTGCTTCGACGGCTCAGTTGGAATCCCCGCTGCAAAAAGACCTGCAGGAGATCGGCCGCCAAACCATTATTGCTTCCGGGGCCATATGTGGTGGCGTTTTCCTTATGGGAATGATGCGCGGCAGTGGTTTTGTGCAAATGCTCCAGACCAGCATATCGCTTGCCGTTGCGGCGGTGCCAGAGGGTTTGCCGACGATTGGCACCACGACCATGGCTCTGGGTGTGAACAGTTTGAAAAAACAAAATATTCTCGTCAGACGACTGAATGTTCTGGAAACCTTGGGTTCGGTGGAGGTGCTTTGTTTGGATAAAACAGGCACCCTGACCATGAATGAAATGATCGCTGAAGAAGGCTACTTTGGCCATGAGTTCTGGCATCGGTCGCAGTTTAATGAACCCAAGAAAAATCGTAAAAGCAAGGACGCGCCAAGCATCAATCTGCCCTCTCGAAAATGGAGCATGATCGCTGCGCTGTGTACCGACTGTGAAAGAATTCCCAATGTCGATGGCCCTGGTTTGCGTTGGAGTGGATCGTCGACCGAAAAGGCTATCGTGGAAATAGCCGAAGGGATGGGCATGGATGTGGAATCTTTGCAAAAGGAGATTCCTCGATTTAAGGTCAGCTATCGGACCGAAGCCCGCCAGTATATGGTGACCTATCATCATCTCCCGGATCAAAATCGAAATATTGCAGCAGTCAAAGGCAATCCCGAGCAGCTGTTGGAGATGAGTGCGTGGGTGCTGGATCACGGCGTAGTCAAAGACTTGAGCGAAGACAGTCGGCAGTTGCTGCGCGATCAAAATAAAGAGCTGGCCCGCAAGGGTCTGCGAGTGTTGGGCTTTGCTTTTCTGGAAGGGGAAAGCATTACTTCGATCCAGGACCAGAAATTGGTCTGGTTGGGTGCCGTTGGTTTGATGGATCCAACCCGTGAGGGTATGGTCGAACTGATCGATAAGTTTCACTTCCACTTTCGAGAGATTCATGGCTAACTCTTGATTTAAGGCTTCTTTAGCCTTTTGCATCGCAAGTTTCATGCGGTTGACGTAGTTTGCAAGACCGAATGATAGGAGGACAATTTCCATCACCGATCC
>JBGSRE010000693.1:0-1708 GCA_041737755.1 Oligoflexus sp. | reverse complement strand
GCGCGTCCCACGGACGCGACCATAACGCTGCAAAGAATATTCTCCGTGTAGGACGTTACACGCTGAGCCTTGGGCAAAGTGCCTAAAGCAAGGGAAGCTCCCTCTATAGCGGTACTCCGTTTAGAGGGAGAGGATGTCACTCACAGAATAGGGCCCAACTGGGGTCGGAGCTTTGGCCTGCTGAAGTAAAGGAATAAGCATATGAAAATAAAGAATAAAATCTTGCTGTAAAAAAAACTGAAGCGGAGCCATTTCTTACTTTTTTGCAGGACATTGCGCCAGCTCACAGAGGGATTCCTTGACTCTTGTCGCGGCCTGCATCGTCATTGAAACTAGCAGAAAAGACAGCTAAGGTGTGCTGCAATGAAAAGATGAGGAGGATTCGATGCTACAGTCCCGCTATGCGCGCCAGATGGTGCTTAAAGAGGTCGGACTTGAAGGCCAAAAGAAACTTGCCGCAGCCCGGGTCCTCATAGTCGGTATGGGTGGACTGGGAGCACCTGCTGCGCTTTACCTAGCAGCGGCTGGAATTGGCTCTATCGGCCTCATCGATGCCGATCAGGTCGATGTTTCCAACCTCCAAAGACAGATCATTTATGATAGTTCCGACCAAGGTCGTGACAAAGTGACTCGAGCTGCTGCTCGGCTCCAGGCCTTAAACCCCGATGTCCATGTAGCGGCTTACCCGACCCGTCTCACAGCCGCCAATGCGATAGAAATCGCTTCGCCTTACGATATCATTTTGGATGGCAGTGATAATTTTTCCACCAAATATCTTTTAAACGATCTGGCTTATAAATTGGGTAAACCTCTGGTCTATGGTTCCATCTTGCGCTGGGAAGGCCAGGCTTCGGTGTTTTGGGCGCCCCATGGACCCTGCTATCGTTGCCTCTTTCCGGAACCACCCGAAGCCTATGTGCCGAGTTGTGCGGAAGCCGGCGTGATCGGTGCCATGGCTGGAATCATCGGCAGTGTGCAGGCTCTGGAAGTGGTGAAACTCATCATCAATGGCTCTGAACAGAGTTCGCAAGACAGCCTGGAACCATTGATTGGACGATTGTTTCATCTGCGCGCGCTGACTATGGAAACGCGTCGTCTTTCGCTGGCTAAGAATCCTGAATGTCCGTGCTGCTCGAAAGCGCCCAAGGACATAGTGCTGCGGGATTTGGAAGCTGCCTTGTGTGATACGCCAGGAGCAAAAGAAATTCCTGATTTCGGAGCATCCGATTTAACGGATGGGGATCGCTGGCGGGATTTTATTCCGCTGGATATTCGCGAGAATCAGGAGTGGTTGAGCGGTCATCTGCCAGAGGCTCATCATTGGCCACTGTCCAAACTTCAAGAAGTACTTTTGCCGGAACTGCCCACGACTCGCAGCAAACCCTTGCTCGTTTATTGCCAGAGTGGAATTCGTTCGCGTCGCGCTTTACAGATTCTCCGGGCGGCGGGCTGGCAAAATCTTGCGCATTTCAGCGACGGCTTTGGGGCCTGGCACGGACCAGTGGTCTATTCCTGAACGGGGCTCTTCACGGCAAAAGATCCTCTTCACGATCCACGGTGTTGATGGGGAAATCTTCCTCATCCACTTCGTTCTGCTGCATGGCTGATGCTGTCACAGGTTTCATCCAAGGACCACTCAACCAACCAAAAAAGATTCCAAGAGCGAAACCAATTGCATGAGTCCTGTAGCTCACCTGAGGCTCAAACT
>JBGSRE010000654.1:0-8016 GCA_041737755.1 Oligoflexus sp. | reverse complement strand
AGAGCAGGTGAGAGACTGGGAAGAACGAGCAACTCCAAAAGCGAGGAGTGGGAGCGGCCAGCAGGATCCAAACCTATGAGTTTTTCCCAGCTTGAAAGGACTTCCTGGGCTTCTTCGATCGAATGAGCCGCTCGAGCTTCGATTTCCAGGCAACAAATCTCGCGCTGCTCATACTGAGCCCGATAGATCACGACCTCGGCATCAGCAAAGTAAAAGGCCTGGACCTCCTTTCGGAGGGTTCCCTGCCAAAGGACACCTTGCGGAGCCAGAAAAGCCTGAATGCCTTCGATCTGATTGCCTCTCAGAGGGTCCAGATGGAGATTTACTTCCAACCGAACCTCGTTATCCGATCCCAAACTCTTGACCGTCAGCTGCTGCAGGTAGCTATCGATTCGGTGACGATAGATGGCATGGGGGGCATGCTCTACCAAGAAGTAAGTATCTTGAACATCCGTTTGAATGGACTTTTCCGGGCCACGAAGACGAAGACCTTCGAGCAACGGCCCGAGGTCGACATCCGGTCCAATGATGAACTTATGTTCAATTTCCAAAAACTGCAGATCTTTGCTCATTACTGAATCATCTGAACGGTGAAAAGATTGCTCGCTTCTTTGCCCAGGGAAGACAGCGATACTGATACAAAGACATAACGGTCCCCATCAGTCAGCCAAGTCTTGCGAACCATCAGGCTGTTGATAATGGGAAAGACCTGCTCAATATCAGGCGACTCTTCCAAAAGTATACCCACCACGCCACGGACAAGGCGCAGTCGACGGACAACATCCTGGGACAGGGTCACGGCGATAATAGGTGTTCTCACCCCGTAGGATGAAAGGTGAAGTGCGGTATTACCGGCTTTGGTAATACAGACGATTCCCTTGGCATGGTTGCGATAGGCCGCACGATAGGCGGAATAGGTTACCGCTTCGATTTCGTTGGTGATATCGGGATGCTTCTTCACCCAGTTCAGAGGCTGCGAATCATTGGTCGATTCCGCATCTTCGATAGCTTTAATGGCGAGAGCGATGCCTTTCTCCGCGAACTTGCCAAAAGCCAGTTCTTCTGAAAGAACGACAGCATCCGCACCGTCGAAGACCGCATTGGCAATATCCGAAACTTCGGCGCGAGTCGGGGTTACGTTGTGACGCATTGACCCGAGCATCTCGCTGGCAACGATAGATATCTTTGCGTAATCATTGCACTTTTGAATGACTTCTTTGGTGACCATGGGCACCAATGCTGGGTCCATACGCATAGCGAGTTCCACGCGGGAAACCACCACGCCGTGAACATACGGCAGCAGTTCTTCGAGGTTCTTGAGCGTGCTATTGGTGGCAATTTTAAGCAGCAACCAGGGCGAATGGGCCGACGATTCGATACGACGTGTGATCTTTTCCAGATCAGCTGCGTCTTCAATAGAAGGCAAAATCAAATAGTCGATATCTGGATCGGAAGCTGCTTTCCAAGCATCCTCAGGAATATTGTCGAACTTAACCTGCTTTTTAGTCGAAGGGACTTGCACATCGGCATCGGGATAGATGATCCCACCCTGCACAACTTCCAGAATAACGATATCTTTCTTCACATCCTTGGCTTTTAGCACGACCATGCCGTTACCGAGATATACGGAATGATCTGCCGAGAAGAGCTCGGGCCATTCATCGGTACGGATCTGCAAATCGCCCTTGCCTTTGCTTGGACTGATCCGCACTTCATCGCCGAACTTGAATTCGCGTGGTCCGTCCAGATCGACGATGATGCCTCGGGGTCGATCGTAAAGTTCGACCATCAGGGGCAGTTTTTCTTTGGCCATGGGGACTTCGCGTTTGATGCGGCGGCAAAACTGTATCACTCGATCCATCTCGCCATGCTTGGAAACGATGCGGATGGCATCGACCTTGTTGGGATCGATGGTTTTTATCAGTTCGTCGGTCAGACAAGATGTCTCAAATGACCAGACTACATGAGTTATTCTCATTTTGCTCACTACCATGGTTTTATTCTACTCCCTCGAAAACAACAGCACGCTGGTCACTTGCCGGCGTGCTTCTCGCGCTGCAGATTGTGCAGCAGCCTCATTTTGCCGAAGATATTGGGCGTCTTCACCCGTCAGCTCAGGCTTTCACCCATGCGCACAGGTCGGCTGGAAAAGGCTTGGTCCATACGATAGCGCTTTGCCAATGCCTCGTCAAAAGCAATAATCACCGTAGATCCCAGCATAAAGGTCCCCAGTTCCTGCCCAGGTACAATCCTGTGGGTGCGGTCCAGTTCAAACTTACGCGGACCCTGTCGTGACATGCCCTGAGCGCTAGCATTGCTGGCAAAGTTCGGTAAAAAAGGCGTAGTGATGCGGCCCACATTGAGGGCCCCAACCATGGCCAGATAGAGTCGGCCATCCGGGTTAGCAATATCGAAAACCAGTCTCTCGTTGCGCGTGAA
The DNA here is from genome assembly GCA_041737755.1 of Oligoflexus sp. Lineage (GTDB taxonomy): Bacteria > Bdellovibrionota_B > Oligoflexia > Oligoflexales > Oligoflexaceae > Oligoflexus. Next base: position 5,577 of record JBGSRE010000654.1, on the reverse strand, counting down.
AAGACTCGGAGTCCAACGTACCGAAGGCGCATTCACAGGCCACAATTCTCCAGGATAATAGCGAATCTCTTTCAATTCACCTTTGATAGGGCTGTGGACGCGATGATAGTTATGCGGCGCCAGATAAACAGTTGCTGACCAAGCAAGGGCCAAATCAGTTGGAACATCATCACCAAACATCAGTTCTGCCAAAGAGTAATTCAAACCCTTGGCCTGAATTGCCGAATTTTCTTTGGCAGGACCGGAAACGCTGAGGATACCATCGGCCGGAAAACAAAGTTCACCCTGAACAGGACGAGCACCGGCCTTCAATTTACGGGTAAATACATCCTCGATGGTCGGATAGTCCTCGAGTGGTCTTTCCGCTTCGCTCATGTCGATGCCAAAGGTTTTGACAAAGGCGCTGCAAACCGATTTCTGCAAAGGCTCAGGTAATTTCATCCGAGCCGCTTTGCCTGCAGTAAGGCTCATCAAATTCATCGGCAGTATACGCCCTAAACCTTCAAATACTTGCTTCCGCATGAAACTGGCCTCCAAGCTTGCGATCCACTGCCGAGACTGACCCGGTCAACATCTGAAAATATTCTGCAAACACCTTGCGTGCCTTTGCACACTGTAAGGCCTTGCGTTCCGGCTTGCCCATTCCTTTATGTCTGGGCAAGGCTGGTAAAAGACCTAGATTCGCATTCATTGGCTGAAAATCCCCTAAGCCACCCACCGTCACATAGCGATGCAAGGCTCCGAGCATCGAGCCCTCGGGAGGCATTGGAAAAGAAGTTCCCTGAAGTTTAGCACTTGCTGCCCGACCCGCCAGCAGCCCGATCGCCGCGGATTCGGTATAGCCTTCAACACCGGTGATTTGGCCGGCGAGAAAAATTCGTGACGACGAGCGGAAAGAAAAATCAGAATTGAGGACATCGGGACTCTTCAGATAACTATTCCGATGCACCGATCCAAAGCGGAAAAATTCCACCTGTCCCAATCCAGGAAGAAGGCTGAAAACCCGCTTTTGCTCGGGCCATTTCATTTTTGTTTGAAAGCCGACGATGGACACCATAGTGCCCTCCTTATTTTCCAGGCGCAGCTGCACGGCAGCCCAGGGTCTGTGCCCGGTTCGAGGATCCGTCAGTCCCATGGGTTTCATCGGACCAAAGCGCAGGGTATCGCGCCCGCGCTCGATCATGACTTCTATCGGCAAGCAGGACTCAAAATATTTCACATCCTCGAAGTCATGGAGAGGCATTTTTTCGGCAGCGATCACGGCATCGACGAAGGTTTCATACTCGTCTTTATTCAAAGGCACATTCAGATAATCGCCATCACCCGATTCATCATAACGACTGGCACGGAAGACGATTTTTTCATCAATACTTTCCGTTTCCAGGATGGGAGCTATGGCATCATAAAAATGCAAACGCCGCGCATCAGGACAAAGCTCTTGCAATGCACCCATCAGGGCTGAGCTGGTCAGTGGACCAGATGCCACTATCCAGGCATCATGGCTGCTTTCCAAGTCTTCCGCACCTGGCAAACAGGCTACTTCGCTATCGACTTTTTCAAAAAATGGGAAGCTTTCCAAGGCCTCTTTGATGAACTGCGAAAAAATCGTGCGTTCCACCGCCAAGGCTTGGCCGGCTGGTACCGCTGCGTGAGCTGCTGCGCGCAGAATCAAAGAGTCGAGAGCCTGCATCTCGTTTTTCAAAAGACCGGGAGCTGAATCAGGCAGCATGGATTTCAAAGAGTTCGAACACACGAGTTCGGCAAGTTCTCCCGTGTGATGGGCAGGGGTCATTTTATGGGGCCGCATTTCGTAGAGACGAACGCGATGACCCGCTCGCAGAGCTTGCCAAGCTGCTTCGCAGCCGGCGAGTCCGCCGCCCACGATATGAATACAAGCTTGTCCCTGCATAGCACACTCCAGAGTCACTGATTTATCGGTCGGGCCGAATGAACGGCCCCGATTTATAACAAAACGATGGAACCAAGGATAGATGTCGCCAGGAATCAGTTGAAATCAACAATGCGAGCAAATTCAACAGGGTCGAGCGAGGCTCCCCCGACCAAAGCGCCATCCACATCGGGCTGTTTCATTAAGGCTTTTATGTTTGATGATTTGACGCTTCCACCGTAAAGGATTCGCATCTGATCGACCACATTCCCAAGGCCTTGACGGAGAAGACTGCGAATATAGGCATGGGCAGCTTGCGCCTGCTCATCGGATGCAGTCAATCCCGTACCAATGGCCCATACAGGCTCGTAGGCGATAGTAAAATTACTCGCGGTTCCTGTTTGTAGCAAGACGGCTTCGATTTGTCTTTTCAAAACCACTTCCGTTTGTCCAGCTTCCCGCTCGCTTAGAGTTTCGCCCACACAGACTAAGGGGTTGATGCCCTGATCCAAACAAGCTTTGGTCTTCAATGCCACCGACGCATCGGTTTCATTGTAATACTGCCGTCTTTCGCTATGGCCAATCAGAGTCCAGCGAATGCCAAGATCTTTGAGCATGGCTATAGAAATTTCACCAGTATAAGCACCCTCGCCTTTTTCATGCACCGTCTGAGCAGCAATGAGAATTCCATTCTTTTCGCCGAACTCGCGGGCCAGCCCTAGGAAAGGCGCGGGCACAGCCAGAAGCACTTCGGTTTTATCGCGCTGCAGATGAGTCTTGGCGTTCAATTCTTTGACGAGCGTTTGAAAATAATCAGGAACCTTCGAGTAGAGAAGGTTCATTTTCCAATTACCAGCAATCATTGGTTTACGCATTATAGGCAGCTCCCTCTTATTTCAACAGCACTTTAACGCCCGGTAGAATCTGGCCTTCAAGGAATTCCAAGGAGGCACCGCCACCGGTCGAAATATGATCCATTTTGCTGGCAACACCGGCTTTATTAGCAGCCGCTACACTGTCACCACCCCCCACGACGGTAAAGGCCGGAGATTTCGCCATCGCTTCGGCTATGCGGATCGAGCCTTTGGCGAATTTATCGAATTCAAAAACACCCATCGGGCCATTCCACAAAACGGTTTTGGACAGCGAAATGATATCGCTAAAGCGCTTGATTGTCCGAGGACCGATATCCAAGCCCATCAAACCCCTTTGGATACTGCGACCCGGAATTTCCACGGCTTCCGCATCAGCATCAAACTTGGCGGCTGCAACATGATCTTCTGGCAAAATTATTTCCACCTTGCGAGCTTCTGCATTGCGATAGATCGAGGCCACGAGGTCCATCTTATCGGTTTCGACCCGGGAATCACCGACATCAACGCCTTGAAATTTGAGGAAGGTGTAAGCCATCGCCCCACCGATCAGGAGATAGTTGGCATGATTGAGTAGATTCAGCACCACACCGATCTTGTCCGATACCTTCGATCCACCCATGATCACAGTGAAAGGCGCCTGAGGCTTCTTCTGCAATGCGGAAAGAATGCTGATTTCACGTTCCACAAGCAGACCCGCTGCACGCTTTTCATTGGGGAAAAATTCTGCCGCCGCGACGACACTCGCATGGGCGCGATGCAAGGTGCCGAAAGCATCGTTGACATAACAATCAAAACCATTGGCCAGTTTACGCGCGAAATCCACATCGTTTTTGGTTTCGCCGGCGTGAAAACGGAGGTTTTCAAAGAGGATAATTTGATTTTTATCGAGTTGGTTTAAAACTTGCTCAGCCGGCTCTTCAGTATAATCGCGGACAAAAACCACGTCCAGGCCGAGGAGTTCAGCCAACCTTTCACCGACAGGTTCCAAGGAATATTCTGGCATGACCTCCCCATCCGGGCGACCCAGATGGGACATCAGAGCGATCTTGTTGGTGCGCTCGAGGATATAGCGCAGAGTTGGCAAGGCTGCGGTGATGCGTGTGTCATCAGTAATTTTGCCCTTTTTAATTGGCACATTAAGATCCAGACGGACAAGAACCTTCTTTTGATTGAGGTCAAGGTCTTGGAGCTTGCGGAATTCCATCGGTCTTTCCTTTCATCGAGTCAGGCAATGACTCGCTTCGCTGGTTGAAACGAGGCACCGGAGCGTTTACACTCTCGCAACATACAAGGCTGGGAAAACTCTGCAAGAGAAAGAGGACGACATGCCGAAGATCCACCACCTGTTTGTGATTGATCCGATCGAAAATTTGAATTTGAAGCTTGATTCCAGCGTTCGTGTCGCTCGCGCTCTATGCAACATTGACCATTCAGCGTACATCTGTACACCCGGTCAATTGGAATGGCTGAGTCGTGAAAACTGCGCGGCGGCTGCCGCTCAGGAATTGACGTTTGCCAACGGAGATATCAATTCCATGCGAATCTCCCCGGCCCGTCGCCTCCGTTTAGACTACTTTCAGGCGATTCATATGCGCAAGGACCCACCCTACGATATGAATTACATCTCGACGACTTGGTTGCTGGACTCGGCCGTCGAACGCGGGGTGAAAGTTTACAATTCTCCAGCTGCTTTAAGGAATTTGAACGAAAAGCTCAGTATTTTCAAATTTCCTGAAACCATTCGTGACGGTTTGGTTTCGGCCGATCCTAGTCATCTCATGGCCTTTATCAAGGAATCCGCTCATGGCGATGCGGTCTTGAAGCCCTTAACTCTTTATGGTGGCCGTGGCGTTCTTCGCCTCAATCTCACCCAACAAAAGGAAGAACAGATTCTGCACATTTTGCAGGAAGAAACTCAAAATGGGCAAGATCTTCGGCTGCTTCAGGCTTTTGATCAGAGGATTTTTCAAGGTGAAGTGCGAGCCTTCAGTATCAATGGCCGGGCCTTGAGCTGGTGTTTAAAACGTCCGCATCCTGAGAATTTCCTGGCGACTACCCGTTCAGGAGCGACGCTGGAATCCTATCATCCCAGACCGGATGAAGTGGCGTTAATCGAAGGAGTCGCGCAATCTCTAGTCAAAGAAGGCGTTTATTTCGTCGGCTTCGATGTCATCGGCGGCTTCATTTCGGAGATTAATATAACCAGCCCGAGACTGCTCCACGGTCCTGATGATACCAGGGACTACTACAAGGAAATCGCTGTTCAGCTGGCTCAGGACTTGAACTGAGCTTCGGCCCAAAGGCCTTCCCATTATTTATATTCAATAATTTCAAACCATTATAGGGAAAGCTCTCAAGTCTTACTCAAGCTGTCCGAAGGTTTTGGCAGCTTGCGTTAAGAGAGGGAGTTTGCTCGTGAAATCACTACGTCGTTTTTCTAAAAGTTTGGTCTTTTCCGCCCTAATACTGAGCTCCAACTGCACCAGCGATGGGACCCAGTCGGATGAAGATGGATTTGAGGCCGCAGATGCTGGCAATCAAGTCGTCGAAATTCAAAAAGATGAAGTCAATGACAGTGAAATTCCTAATCCAGAGCAAGTAGCTATGGATGCCGCGCAAGGCGCTGAAGGACCTGGAGAGGCGATTGATAGCAATAGCTCCAGCACGATTCAGGATCTAGCTAGCGATCAGCAGGCAGAACAAACAGGTCCTCAGCTTTCTGCTGAGAGCGCTGAAGACGATCCCAATGCCTACAGCATGAATAAAGACCATAAGACCGCAGCACCCGTGAGCGATGCCGAAGTGGATCAAACC
>JBGSRE010000630.1:0-6367 GCA_041737755.1 Oligoflexus sp. | reverse complement strand
AGACAATGCAAAAATTAAGCTTTGGCGAAAAGAAAGTTTTTGAATACCTGCTGAAGGGTACCGCGAATAAAGTGATCGCCGCCGAATTGAATGTCAGTCTTCGCACGATTGAGCTGCGTCGCGCTAAGTTGTTGAAGTCTTTCGGAGTGGGTTCCCTGGCTGAATTAGTCAGCTTGTACTGCATGGTGGCCAAATCTGCGCAAATCATGAGGCATGGGGGCCACGATTTTTTTCAAGAAGCTCCCTTAAGGGGAGTGATGTAGAGCTAAAGAGACGCTGATGAGAAGTCCCGTCTCCTGCCCGGACGCTGAGATTTCGGAGGGTCCGATCTCGAGCTGTCCATGCAGGAGCTCTGAACACATCTGCAAGATGCTAAGCCCAAAGCTGCCTGAACTCACAGATGCATCATTGATTCCACCGCCACCAAGATTCAAGCTAAAGATCTCGAGCCTTTTATCTTTGGCCATTCCCGGTCCGAAATCCACGAGCTCAAAACGTCCCCTAGCCGTCAAAGTTTTTGAATAACTTCTTCAGAAAATCTTTGCATTTCTTCCAGCTGAGGACTGCATTGCAAAAGAAAAAGATCAACTCCGACGTCGGCGAAGGCCCCAACTTGATCGATCACCTGCTGCGGTGTTCCAGTCAGGCCAGACTTCAAACCGCGATTGGAGACGGAATAGTCCTCGAGACTAACGACCTGATCGAGCTGTGAATTCTGAATGAAGTCCTGATAATTGGCATAGCCTGTCGATCCTGGCGAAATATCCGTAATGCGCGATAGCTCTCGCTTTAACTCACTTTCGGAGTGACGAATAATGGAATAAGCGGCCACACCAAACTGCATAGGCTCTCGTCCCAATCTCTCGCGGCGTCGCTGCATATCTTCGATCTTTGGCTTCAAGCGTTCAGGCGGATCACCATGCATCACGTAAACATCCCCGAGCAGGGCTATCATGTTTTTAGCTGCTTCCGATTCGCCACCTGCATAGATCAACGGTCGCGGCGTCCTCACAGGTTTAGGCTCGACGATGAGATCTTCAACTTCATAGTAACGACCTTTGAAGCTTACCGAAGGCTCTTGCCACGCGGCGGTGATGATCGACAGCCATTCCGTTGTGCGCGCATAGCGATCATCGTGGACATCAAAGGGAATTCCGAAGCGTCGGGCCTCATCTTTCCACCAAGAAGAGACGACATTCAAGGACAGCCGCCCCTGAGATATTTGATCGATGTTGGCCGCCTGCTTGGCAAAGGGGCCCGGAGCATGGTAGGTAGGCCGCACAGCCACCAAGAGTTCCAATCGTGAGGTGACAGCTGCCAATGCTGCCGCCGTACTCCAGGCGTCCAAGGAGGGCGCTCCGACGCCTTTGATGTCATTGAGCATCAATTCAGCGATCAGGGTCAGATCGTAGCCGAGATTCTCGGCTTTTTGAGTCAAACGCTTGATCGACTCCCAACTGGCCTCCATCCCTTCATCTTCCACGTTTCTCAGCCATCCACCGAATACTGGCAGCCAAAACCCATACCTCATAAAGCCCCCTCGGACTGACGGGCTCGATACTCTATGTAATCGACGAGTTTAGCAAAGGGATCAAAACCAACGACGTTCACTGCGTCTGCTACAAAATTCGAGAGCGCGTTGACATCGTAAACGTAAGCCTTGCCGTCCCGCTCATCGACGAGGTATTCGATCCCCCCGACATCCAGGTCGATGCTTTTGGCAATCTTCACCGCCGCATCAATCATAGCTTCGGGTGGGTGGGCGCGTTCGACTCGCAGACCGGTCTTAGGAGCATCCACCGCACAGGCTGAACGAACTAATTCGCGGCCATCCGAAGTTTGGCAGGCATCTGCTGGACAAAGGTCAAAGGTGCCTTGAGGTGGATAAACTTTGATGGCGTAAAGATATTCGCCATTGAGAACTTCGATGCGGGTAATGAAGCCACCTTGGGGTATGGCATACTCCTGAACTAAAGCCGCACTATCGATTCCCATCGGTACTGTTTCAGCGGCCACAGCTTCTTCCAAAGCAGTCAAGCTATCGTAACGAACGATGCCTGCGCCGCTGCCGCCAATATTAGCCTTCACAACGATAGGAAAGCGCAGTTCGCGCGCCGCCTCCAAGGCTGCTTTGGGATGATTAATGGCCCAGGATTTTGGATAGGCAATGTTCAAAGATTCCAGCAGCTGCAGCTGGCGAATTTTGGATATTTCAAAGCCATAGACCCGGCTGCCATTGATCACGGGCACACCCTGGTCTTCCGCTTGTCTGAGCCAATCCTGAGTATAAAATGTAGTGTTGCCATGACCGCGCAGATAAGCCGAGGGGCTGGCGCGATTGAAGACCAAAGAATAAGGGAAAACCTTGCTAGAAAGGTCAAAGGCGTGCTGATCGGCTTTGATCTTCACATAGGGCAGCTGACGACGATCCAACTCGGCAAAGAGAGGCTTAAACCAGTCGGGATGTTCGAAAAAAATGGCGATCGGCTTCATGCGTCGGTTCCTTCTTAATACGATGATGTGACAGGAATTGCGCGGATCATTCTTCAGGATTAGGTTAGGCTTGGCTTTTTCACAAGAATGTTTTGCCTATAAGCTTATGCATTTTTTGTAGAATGCCGGTGTAAGGTTTTCTGACATAGAAAGCTTTCTGATAGTCAGAAATAATCCCAATACCCTGCCTCTGCACCGTCAATAGGCCCTCATTGAAGGGCGGTATCCTCCTGATATTTTGTCCAGTCTTGGGACTTTTCAATCTTCAGTGAAGTTTGCTTGAAGAATTTCCGATATTAACCGAAAGAGCTGCTAAGCGAGGTCATACGATGCGCACTTTTAAAAACCGGATCCCTCTCCTAACTCTTATGCATTCGCTCCTATTCGCTATCATTCTTCAAGGATGTAGCACGACCGAGACCTCATCCGAAGCCAGTCTGCAAGAAGATGATCTCGATGCTTCGGCTGCTGTGGTTGATGACAGAAGCGCCGCCGAAGCTACCGATGAAAATCTGGCGACTCTGGCGAGTGAAGTAAGCAATATTATGCAAGCAGCAGACGATGATGTCGTTGACTATGCAATAGCCGACTATAAGAGTTTCGATCCGACAGGAATCATCGTTCATTTCGACTTTGACACGACCAAACTCACGGCAGAGATTATCGCTGGGCTTGATCGCATTGTCGCAGGTATGCAGAAAGATCCTCTGGCCCGTATCTCGGTGCGAGGGCATGCCGACAAGCAAGGCACAGCCGATTACAATAAATCTTTGAGTGGTCGACGTGCCAAAGCCATTGAAGACTATCTGATCAGTAAAGGCATTGAAAAAGACCGCATGAATCCTATTTCCATGGGTGATTCGGATCCTGTAGAAGAGGGTGATTCGATTCGTGTGTTCAAGAAGAATCGGCGCGGTGACTTCACGATCAATTATGGGCCCTCAGCCTTTGGTAAGGCTCCTTAACTGGATGTCCGGAGAATCGGAATGGCGATAGAATTCAGGAAAAAAGTCGTCTTCTTCACCCTGTGGCTTGGACTTCTAAGCTCGATCCCAGTCCTTTCTGCAGAGAATCGGGAGCAGACCTTTCCCCTTTGGTCCAAGGAAGTCCTCACGCCTTGGTTTGAAGCTCAGCCGGACCAATTCATGAGATCCAGTATTGCTTCGACTGGACTTGTAGAGCTGCGCTATAAAACTTTTTTGAGAGCCCAACCACGAGCGAATATCATCATCGTCCATGGCTATGGCGAACGAATCGAGAAATATTCTGAAATCGTTTATGATTTCTATTCGGCTGGATACAATGTTTTTATCTTAGATCAGCGCGGATTCGGCCGATCCACTCGCATCAATCCTGAGGCCACTAAAGCCATTTATGTGGAAAACTTTTCCGACTATGCCAAAGATCTGGAACAATTTCTCATACAAATTGTTCAAGCTCAAGGTTCAGCTCGTCCCATCTTCATCTTCGCCCATTCGATGGGAGGATTGGTCAGCAGTCAGCTGCTGCATGATCGAGCTGATTTGGTCGCAGCGGCGGTTTTTTCCGCACCGATGTTTCGAGTGAACTTACGTGGTGTTCCGCAAAAAATAGTCGAAGGGCTGGCCGCTATCGCCGATCGATTGGGCTTCGGAGCTCGCTATGTTTTTGGTCAATCGACGCCCTCCAAACAGGTCTTTCAAAAATCTGGAACTCAATCGCTGGCCCGCTGGCAATCCTATGCAGACTTCATCAGCAGTGAAAAGGAATTCCCCCTCGTGCTGGGCGGTGCATCCTTTCATTGGCTTCTCGAATCCTTGCGCAGCACTCAAAGCGCCGTGTCCAAAACTTGGACCGACGCTATCAAAACACCAATCCTGATCTTTCAGGCAGAAGACGATACCTATGTGGACAATGCAGGACAGGATGAATTCTGCACAAAGGTGCTAGAATGTCGGAAGATTTTCGTGGCTGGAACTCGCCATGAAATATATCGCGAACAGGATAGCGCGCGAACACTCTATCTTCAATCCATTCTTCACTTCTATGACAGCCAGGTTCAGCAAAGCCAAAGAATACAAATGGCGCGCCCGTGATCAAGGACTTTTCTGCCACTCAAGCGTGCAAGGTGAATCTGCAGGAACCGAACAACAGATTGATTTGGGTCGATCTTTCCTATCCATTGGCTTTCTGCGATACTAGTTTTCAATGACGTTAATGAAGGAAAAGTCCGATGCTCTTCCTGAAATGCCTCTACATGACTGGTATCCTTTCTCTTTTGCTTGCCAGTAGCTCGGCATCTTCAGCCGTTCTGCGTAAAAAATCCGGACGTGCGATCATTATGGGCTTCTCAAAAGTCGAATTGGAAAGTTTTGGCAACGGCCAGTACATTAAAATTGAAAACTTCGAAAAAAATCAATGGACGGGTCTGATAAGAAAAATCTACCGCGTAAACCGGGTGCGAATCACTCTGATCGATGATGATGCGGAAGATATGGAAGTGGGCGAAGTGTTCCGCATTCTTCCCAGCGAAGCCCCACTGACACTCGCTAGGCCTGAATTTGATCCGAACGAATTCCAAGAGGAACCAGAGCCGCAGCTTCGTCCGGAAGTTTCCCATCCGGCGCCGCTCGCTGAATCTAAGGGCCCACCTACCCCATTGCTTACGGAACGAAGCCCCGTAGAATCCGCTCCTGATCCCAATCGGCTGATGCTGAGCACGGGTTTGGTCACCCGTTACTATATGGTTCCTGCCGGCAAGTCTGAAGGCAATCTGCATGGCACAGGTCCTCAGCTGCAGGGTACATTTCAGACCGGTAGCGGTTGGGGAATGAGCCTGGGTTTACGGCAGGAGAAGTTAGTCTATTCAGGAGTTGACCAATTCTCCAAGTATAATGTTGCAGTGCTGGTCTATTTCACAGGACTTTCCTATACTTGGCATTTCTCCCAGTGGAGTATCCAGACTGGATTGCGGCAGAATCTGCAGGCCAAGGGTTCTGGCTTCCTGGAAGACGTCTTCGTGAGTGCTGATCAAAAGCCGATTTCAGTCGTGGTCCGGGGTATCGGTGAAGTATCTGAAACGGCTGCCATCGCCAAAGCCGCCTATGACTGGCAGCATTTCAGCCTTTTTATCGAAACCACACTCAGCCTCAGCGCACGTATCTCGAGTGAATATCGCTGGCAGCTTCAAGGTCAGGATCCTCTTGGCAATGACTTCATTCAAGAGTATCGGACCAATAGCTCCTTCCGTACCCAGGTGCAAGGCCTCCTCATTGGCCTTGGCTTCACCATTTGAAAGATTTCTGCTCCTGAGTGAGCCTGCCTTGAGATGGATAAAAACCACCATTCATCCTCTCTTTCTTACTTTTTGATGTGCTTTTTTGCATTTTAATCTTTCCACAAAATAACCGCAGATGAGTCCTCGCTCAGCGACTTTAATAGTGCATGCAAAATGCGACAGCAGACGGCCGACTTAATCCTCTCAGCAATTCTGCCGAATCGGAAAGAGGGAGGCCGACGGCAGTGAGATCGGCTTGAGAGGAGATCCATGACTAATTTAGCCAATTCCATCAGGCACACACGTTTCCGAGTGAAACAGGATGGTGAGTTGACACTCACTCTGCAATCCAATTCGGGAACCACCTATCGTCTCAAAGTTCTGAATTGTTCATTATTGGGACTAGGAGCCGTCACGGACCTGCCGCTTTCGGCTGACGAAGGCTTCTATGAAGGGAGCATCCTGCCCCCGGCGAAGCTCTCTTGGGGAGATAAATCGGCCTATCTCGGTCGACTCGTATTGAGAGCCCTCCGAGCTGAGAAAGACTGTTATTTTTATGGCTTTCAAACCATCGATAATAAAGTTCCCATCGATGGTACCCTGAGCCAAGTCCTGACG
>JBGSRE010000588.1:0-4093 GCA_041737755.1 Oligoflexus sp. | reverse complement strand
CCATTTTTTTAAAGAATAGGGGCGTGGATAAACTGAAAGATCATCAGGCTTGCTGCCAGAAGCAATGTGGAAATCAAGCAGATGATAGCAGTCGCGATCAGGTAGAACTTCGACAAACCGCGCGACGATCGGCTCTCAAAGTTTATGGTCCCATACATGTGACGAGTCGTCTTGCGAAACTCCAGCATGAAAGCTCTGAGGCTAAACACTGAGGTGAGAGAACTTATACCAATGACTGCCAAGATTATGCCCTGCGCCATGATTTGATCCTCGATACTGTATTGCACAAGTTGATGCTGCTTACATATCTCTCCTCGCCCGTTTCCTAAATTTCTCAAGAGCACCCTATAACCATCTATTATAATTAATTTATATTGATCTTTTAAGCTTCGATCGCGTCAGCAAGCCACGTAAAATCGACGTCTCGAATTTTGCACAAGCTATGCACTTATTGTTCAATTTGACGGACTCAGGACACCTTCTTGATACCGTCCATACCCGTCGGAATTTTCACTTGCAAGGGAATCGAGATCGTAAAGCAGGTACCTTTCTGCCTTTGGGTATCGACTCGAATCTCCCCGCCCAATTCTTCGATAGCCGCACGAACAGCTTCCATGCCAAAGCCGCGACCGGAGATTTCCGTTTCTAAATCCTTGGTCGAAAGACTGGGCACAAAAATCAGTTGGATAGCCTCGGCTTCGGTAAGCTTGGCCTCCGCAGCAATCAATCCCCGCGCTCGAGCTTTACTCACCAACTTTTCTGTATCGATGCCGGCTCCATCATCTGAAATCCGAATTTCGAGTTGAAATGAGGTTTCCACGGCCTCGACTCGAATCGTTCCGGTCTGATCCTTGCCCTGTTTCTTTCGTAGCTCCGGAGTTTCCAAGCCATGATCCATGATATTTCTGATGATATGCATCAGCACATCATTCAGAATATCAACCAAATCTCTTGCCAAAGAAGTCTTCCCGGCATCCACATCAATCCGCACCTGCTTGCCAAATCGCAGGCTGAGTTCTTCTACCATCGGCACAAATTTTTTAAAGGAGCTTTCCAGCTGCACTTCATCCAGGCGACTTAAGAGGCGACGCAATTCGGTAAGCCCAAGCCGCAGCTGATCTTCATTCTCTTCACTTTCGATGCTATGAATAAAATCCCGAATTCGATCGACATTCCCCGTCGCAATTTGCAGGAGTCCTGAAGCATTGTCTCTGGAATGGTTTTCTTGCAAAACCCCTTCATGCAAACGAATCTGCCGAGATATCTCTTCCCAGGAAACTCGCCAATCGGATGGATTGGACGACTTAAAGGCGAGAATGCCATTTTGGACAAAATTCTCCCAAGCCTTGAGCAGGTCTGGAACTTCAAAGAAACGCAGACATTCGCCAACAAAGAAGCAGTGAAAGATCCAGAAGTCCATGTTTTTTACTTGCCGATTCTCAAGCTGGATGCCCATTTCGTGACAGCAATCCAGAGCCTCAAGGGTGATCTTATAGAAAGTTGATTTTAAGGCTGACGGCATCTTGAAAAAATTGACCATGACCCGATCATAGCTTTGCAGACTGATCACCAGATTTTTAGTGTAGCGCATCAGTCCTGAAATGACTTTTATAGAGTCACTTTCGTCATGATGCTGGGCGCGAAGATAATCGATCATATCCTGTTCAATCTGATGAATATCAGCTGCCAGTTCCATCAATCCCAACTGCCGCGCATTGCCTTTGATCGTATGGATGGAGCGTAAGCAGGTATCGACTATAATGCGTCGATCTTTCTCGACGAGGACCATGGCATCATAGAAAATTTCGATATGATTGGCCGTATGCCGCATAAAGCCATCAAAGGCGTCCAGCCCCACTCGAACGATATGCTCCAGGGTGCGGGCATTGCGCATGTTCTCTTCGCGGGCCGATTGCAAATCTTTTTGGACACGAAGCAAAGCCGTGACATCCTCAATCACACACATGATGCCTTTGACTAGATCCGCCTCATCATAGATCGGCCGATAGATACAGCGCAGAGTTTTCTTCGTTCCATTCAGCTGGTATTCCACCTGCTGCGGCATCAGACCTTCGACTTCGGACCACTGCAGCTCATCGGCACCGAAAGCCAGGGCCAGCGTTGTATCAATGCGGGACGCCTCCTCACTGTTCCTCGGAATATCCTTAAAAAGATTTTGATGAATCGAAGTGTTTTCGATTTTGGAACCAAACATAGTTTCACTGAAGAGCGAAACCGGAGGCACGATCCGCCCGGTTTCATTGATCACAAAAACCGCCTGACTCATGTTATTCAAGAGGTTGGCTACGTTCTTAAACTGGTGGCGGGCTACGTCTCGAGCTTGAGTCGCATCATACAAACCTTTATTGACCAATCGATCGTAAATATGGGTTACTACGGCCAAGGATAGGATCGCGGAAACATAGGTATAGGCGATAAAGAGGTTGTAGAGTGTGGATCCCACCTGAAAAGAAAATCCCGTCGGCAGGCGACGGCCCAACATATCCATGCCGATGATAAAGCAGCTGGCGGTCATGGTTGTGAAGGCCATGGTGTATCCAGCCTTTCGGCCATTCAAAAGAAACGTCGTAATCGTCACAAAGAAAAACCAGGCAAAGATCGGTGAGGCTGCTGCACCGGTGCTGGCGGTGATCCCGATAAGCACCGCACAGCCACCAAAATTGGCGATGAGGGCTGCTTTTCGCGGCCTCAGTTGATAGCGCAAGACCCACAGTCCCCAGAGCGAACTGGGCAGCCCCAACAAAGCTACACTCAATCCTGACAGCACGTTGCCCAGGCTGAAGTAGAGCACCACATAGCTGCTCCAGGCGACGGCATAGAACAGGATAAAACCCAGCACAAGCTGGGCAACCAAAAGCTTATAGGCATCCCGATAGTGCTTGGAATTGACGCGAAACACTTGCGAACTCTTTTGGAAGAGTTGAAAGACGGTTTGGCCCACGTTCATGGGAAAAGCCTCACTTTGGAGTCAAATATTCAATTGTTCTAGGTGCAGCCCCAATTATACAGCCATTTTAACATTGTGCCTCCTATTGAGTTACAAATACTTAGCTTCCTCTTCTGTCAGCTGGCCCGCGCCCCTGAGGGACTCTTCCATTGCCTTTTTCAAGCCTCCTATGCTATCGCCATACAGAGTTGCGCCCCTCTTTCTTCGGGCTTTGTCCATACTTGCCATGAGGTTATCTATGCAGTTGCTTCGTTTTGGTTTTTTGAGCCTTTTGAGTTTAGTCGCAATCCCGGCTTTTTCGGCCTTTAAACTGGAAGTTGGCCGTTCCTTGCCGAGCCTTAGCATCGAGGGTGAGCATGGCGGAAACGTCAAGAATGGCGGAAGTTGGGAGAGTCAATCCATGAATGGGACTCTGAACTTTCTCGTCTATGTCGACCCGGATGATAGCGAACTGAACGACGCCCTCGTCAATCGTCTTCATGACGAAAAATTTCCGGAAGCTTTCTTTCATTCCGTGGCCATTATCAACATGGCAGCGACCTGGAAGCCCAATTCGATCATCATGAGCGTTTTGCGCGGCAAGCAGGAGAAATTCCCCCGCACGACCTACGTCTTTGATAAAGACCGTTATGCTGCTGAAAACTGGAATCTGGCCAAAGAAGGCTATCACGTGCTGCTCATCGATCGTGATGGTGGCGTACTTTTTGAAAAGGCTGGAAAGCTTGAGAAGAACGAAATTGAGAACTTTGTGGATCTCATTAAACTGAAGATTAAAGAGGCCGAGAGCGCTCCTATCGCCAAGTCGGAACCATCGGCTGCCGAAGCTCAAAAAGCAAAGAAATCTCTATAAAGAGATTTCTTTGAATGAGAAGATGCTACATTCTAATGTGCATAAAGCCTAACGGCTTTTGTCTTCGCTCTTTTTACGGGTAGCCCACTCAAATTTCAAGTCACGCGCAAACCGTGAGAGAGTTTATCTCTCACGGTGAACAAACGCCTTTGATCAAGGCGTTCGCCAAACTGGGTGTGATTACGAAGTCATTAGGTGCTTTGCATCAGTTTCTGCTGAATTTCCAGATCAGTCAGGTTCCGAGCCGCGCTACGGGCAAGGATTGCATTGATCTG
>JBGSRE010000583.1:0-1656 GCA_041737755.1 Oligoflexus sp. | reverse complement strand
ACAGCCAGTGTTGCTGAAAGCGCCTTGCTGCTCAATACAGCCCATGCTGCCGCCTTGATGCCCAGATGATCACGGAGCATAAAGGCGAGCAATGGGCCGATCATCAGTCCGAGCAGAAGGGCTTGAATGAGGAGCCAGGGTTTGCCCTTCAATTGCAGAAGCTGCAAGCCGAACACGGTTATCAAAACATTGCCTATGATGCCAATGCTAAGCAGGCTGAAGATGCCATCTGCTTCGGGCGTATGATGAGTAAAAAGCCGTTGCATCAATTCGGTCTCGACAAAAGGAGCACCGAATACAATGGGAGTGACGAGGGCCATGAGACACCACAGGCTGAGCGAGGCATGCTTGAACAGAGATTCTTGATCCTGAACGCGAACCATTTCTGCATAGAAAGCCATCACGACAGAACCAGTGAGCATGATCAAACTTTGGACCACTTTGGACGGGCCCGAATAGGCGCCGGCACTTTCTAGGCCAAACCACCGTTCCACCAAGAATAAATCGTAACGATCATACAAAATTAAAACGATCGCGATCAGTGCATAGGGTGTGGCGCCGCGAAAAACTTCCCAGAGTTGCTTGGGAACAAGGCGGGTGAATTGCAGCTCCTTCAGGGCATAAAACCCCGATGTAAAAGCAATAATTACATTCGGGATCAGAATGAGGATCATAAAAAGATGTTTATCATCCGGGGTGCGAACCAGATAAAGAATGGCCAAGAGACTGATAATCCTGGCTAGGCCTCCCAGCAAAGTGAAAAGGGCAAGTTTTTGCTTGACCATTCCAAACCAAATGGCGTCGATCGCGGTGGAACCGAGGATTAAGGCCAGCAGTGCAAAATTTTCGTTAAGGAGTCCGTCCGAATTTTGCCATTGGGTCCAAATCAGACAGGAGGCAATGACCAGCACAGCATGGATAATTTTTAAAGCGGTCATATGAGAAAAGAGTTGGCGGCAGCGATCCAATGCCCCACCGACGCGCCCCACTTCGGCCATCGCATAGTTCGTGTAACCGAAGGCGACCAGTGGCTGCAAAGTTTCCAAAAGAGCGACCCCATACTGCGCCCAACCGAAAGCCGCAAGGCCCAAGTACTTCTGCGCATGATACAAAATAAGCAGCGGAGAAACCTTGTTGATGGTTTCTACGATCAGTCCGGAAGCGATAGTCAAACTTAATCGGCGACGATTGATCGACATGGGGGCTGAGAGTCTCCGCTAAAAGAAATGCACGGGCGCGCTTTCAATCTACCGGAAATATCGCTCTACAGCCAGAAAGCTCGCAAACAAGTCAAAAAGATGGAGTAGGGCAAGCTCGTTCTGCTGGTGTTTTGCCCTCTTCACGCTATGGTCGAGAGGGCATAAGCGCTGCACTGAGGGCCTGAAGCGATTCTTGCATGGTTTTAAGGCACGAATTGAAAACCCTTGAGAACGATTCGATAGATCTGGAGTTTGTCGGCTGGATTCCAATTGGTCTGCATCTCCCAAATCAAGCGATTGGCAACAGATTTTTCGGCTATAAAATTCTGCGGCATAAACATAAGCACGCGCGTGCAGCTGCCGGTGACATTCAGAAAGCGACTGCCACCCACACTTTTATCAAGTAACCAGGTTGTCGTGGAGGCTCCACCATCCCCTTCGAATTCGTTCGGTTTGA
>JBGSRE010000565.1:0-4924 GCA_041737755.1 Oligoflexus sp. | reverse complement strand
CCGTGCCTGTCCCTGCTTATGGCGCTCGAATGAGCTTTATGAGCAAAGCGACCATCTGAGGGAGATCACCCATCCTTCGATCAGTGCGCAGGCAGGAGCGATTTGCAGTTCATACCGAAGTTCATGTCCCCTGTTCTGGGGAGGGAAAATAAAGCCCTTGATGGAAAATTCAATTCTTCCGATCAGCTAAGGAAGGAGCCTATCACGTGCCTTGGGTCTGCTTTATCATCGCTATCCTCTGCTACTCCATTCAAGCCAGGGCCCTTGAGGCACCGGGGCCCATGGATTTGAAGCGTCCAGAGACTTTGACCTGGGCTCTTTATGATGATCCTGCCCAGCTGCATGCTTGGATTAAAAAAACCTACCAGGCCTTGAGTAAACAGAAATATACCGCCGAAAGAGTCCGAGCTTTAGGTGTTTACACCCAACTCGTTCTGCAGTGGAATTTGAGCTGGGATGAGACTGAGGATATGAAAAGTGTCGCAGAACAAGCGATGCAGCAGAGTCTGCAGCATGGCTGGATCGATGAATACTTTCAACTTTACATATCTTTTCGAAATCCTAACGCCATCAAAGATAAGACCACCCCTGAAGAACTCACTCTTTTTTATCAGAACACGCTGGAACTCATTCAAAACCGAGGGGGGGCGAGCGAGATTTTTTTGAATTTGCAGATGCGTTATGCCCAGCATCTGGAAAGTATAGGCCAGCTTAAGGAGGCCATTCGTCTGGCTAAGGCAAGCCTTGAAGGCATGCAAAAGGACCCCACGATTTCGCCTGTCGCTAAATTGGTTAATCTGATGGATTTGGCTGATATATTCAATAAAACTGGCGAAATGGATCGAGCAAAAACCATCTGGGACACAGCCTACCGTGAGCTGAGAGGCGGCAAACTGCGGAGCCTAAGCTCGGTGATGATGAACACCATCGGCCACCAGTATTTTCGTCAGCATACGGCCGAATCCTATGGCAAGGCAGCGGACTTCTATGAGCAGGCCTTGAATGCAGCCAAGGCCTTGAATGATCAAGATCAGATTGCCTACATCTATGTTTCCCTTAGCCGTCTGGCTTGGAAACGCAAGGAGCCAATTGAAGGTATTCGACACGCTGATCGGAGTCTGGCCATCTTGAAGGATCGGGGCGCAGGCGTATGGATGGGCGAAGCCTTACTTCAGAAATCTCGCAATCAACTGGAAATGAGCCTTTTTCAGGAATCTCTCGACAGCGCGATCAAAGCCCAGCAGTACTATGATCCCAGTAATCTTTTTGATCAAAGATACGTCGAGCAAATTAAGGCTGACGCTTTGAAAGGGCTCAAACGTTTCGATGAAGCATTTGTGGCTTTAAAACTAGCTTATGAAATTGATTCCAAACTCGCCAAGGAACAGTCCCAAGCTGAAGTAAGCAGTCAATTGGCCGATCTTGGCTTGCAAGTGGAGAAGGCCAAGAGCGAAGCCCTTACTCAGGAAAATGATCAAAAGGAACTGGAGCTAAAAGCTGCGACACGATTCAAAATAATCCTCATCGTTCTTTTGATTCTGGCCGTTCTGGTCATGGGCCTTATGGTTTTTTCCCTCCATGAGAAAAGACTACTCGCCATCAGCCAGAAAAAAATTCGGGCCATCCTCGATCATATCGATGAAGCCATCGTCATTATCAAAAGCGACTTGACAATAGAATCGGAATACTCGCGATTTTTAGAATCCATGTTGGGGTCAGCGCCGCAGTCCCTTGCGGGAGCTCATGCGATCCGTGAACTTGTTCAAAAGCTAATGGATAGTGCTGATGATGCCACCATCATTCAAAATACTCTGGAAGCTAGTTTTCATGAAAGCAGGATCACTTGGGATCTCAATGAGGCGCATCTTCCTCTTGAAAGCCAGTGCCTCATACAGGGCAAAACCCGCTATTTTGCCTTGCATTGGCAGCCGATTTTTAACAGCGAATCGCGGCTAGTCCGGGTGCTTTTGGGGGTTCGTGATCTTACCAGTCGCAAGTTAATGGAAGCTGAATTTGCAGCAGAACGTCAGGAAAAATCTAGCTCGCTGGAAAGGGTCCATGAGCTTCTGAAGGTGGATCGTACTCAGGCTGTGCAGCTGCTCGATCGTATCCATCAACTGAAGCAATGGGACGACCTGAGTCGCATACGCTTTGAACTCCACAGTGCTAAAGGTTTGAGCCGAACTCTGCGCTTCAAACAATTGGCCGAAGCCATTCACAATATGGAAAGTTCTCTATCGAATGCAGAGTTGCCTATGAATTGGCAGAAGCTGGATAGCATCGCCCAGGGCTATCGCCACATTCTCGATGACGTACTGGTCCATCAAGAGTCTAAGATTGAAACCGAAGGCGGTCTTGCGGCCATCGTTGCATCACTGTTACCCGACCTCAAGCAAAGGGCAAGCGCCATCGATCTCGACTGGCAGTCGATTGAAATCGATGATCAACTGAGTCACTGGAACCCAAATGAACTTGAAATTGTCCGTGAGCTGCTGCTGCATGCGATGACTAACAGTTTCGATCATGGTTATAAATTTCCAAAAAATCGAGGCGAAGCCGTGACGCCGTTCCACTTAAGTCTTCGCTGCCAGGTTCAAGCTGGGCAGCTGCTGCTGCATATTCAGGATAAAGGAGCTGGGATCAACTGGTCCGCTCTGGCCGAAAAAGCCAAACGACTTCAGATAAATTGGCAGACGCAGGCGGAACTCAGTTCTATTCTCTTTATGGAAGGGGTTAGCACAGCCGAGCAACTGACGAGCACCAGCGGTCGGGGTGTTGGCTTGAGTGCGATGAAATATAGTCTTGAAAGCCTCGGTGGTCATATCGAGATTCACTCGTCGCCTCGCATGGGTACTGAAGTTATCTGTCGTTGGCCTCGGGTCGGACAAAAAAATCCAGAGCAGCGGCAGGTTTCCTAGTCGGATGCCTCTTTAGCTCGTTACTGGTCCGAGAGATTCTAGGGCAACACTGATAGTAAACTGATAGATTTTGACAAAGCCTACATTCGCTCACTCATCACGGGGACCGAGAAATAGTTGACAGCAAGATACGAGTCGGTGTTGGAAAATAAAAAGGAGACCCTTTCGAGGTCTCCTTTCTTGTGTCTGAGCGATCAATCCATCACTTAGGGCTTGGGTGGTGGCGGCGGCAACTTAGCTTCAGGTGGGCGTGCAGGAGCCCGAACCGAGCTATCGCTGCCGGCTATCACATCATAACCAAGAGCATGCGTTGTCTTCGCAGTATCAATTCCATAGCTGCCATCAGCGGCCTGCTTCACGCATTGCTGGGTGATCTTGTTGCCTTCAGAACCCGTATAGCGCACATCCTTGTTTGGCGAAACGTTCTGACCACCCTGAGGGTGCCAGTACCGAGTTGGTGACAAAACTTTGGTGTCATCAGCCGCGGCAGCTCGGATGGATACATTCGAAGTCGCACCACTGGTTCCGCAACCCGACAAGAGTCCGGTCGTGCCGTCAGCCGTCAGGTTAAAGACCAGTCCGCGAGCCGACTCACCGAGGTTTCCACCTGGATTCATCCAGTAGGAAAGACTACCCGCACCGGTGGACGGGTTGATGTCAAAGGAAACTGAGTTAATAGCATGTATATCCGAATTCTGAGCTTGAGCTGGAACGGCTGCAAAGTTCACCAAACCATTCTCATCGAGTGGCTCGTATTTCTTGTTGATCATAGCTCGAGTCAACTCAGCCTTCATGTTATCCGTTGTACCATCGTTGCTTTTAGTATACTGAATTGTCATCACAGCATACTTTTCATTGCTTACATTGGGGTCATTTTGTTGAGCTGCCCCACCTTTTGGCTCACGGAGATAGCTCAGAATACCGCTTTCCGATGTTCCGCCTTCAGCCGCAGGAATATGCCGGAGAGTGATGCTGTCGGTTTTACCTTCAGGATTCGTCACTGCAATTTCTGTGATATAGGTCAGCGTATCATCGTCATTGGTCACAGCCGACACATCAGCTTTGGTAAACTTGATTGGTGAGTTTGCTGGGAGCTTGGCGTTTATCGCTTCGGTAAGACTCACAGGATCGCCATCTGCTGTAGGCTTGCGCACATCTCGACCTTCTGTATCGGCAATTTTTTTCTCGACACAGACGAGGCCTTGAACCATCGCTAAAGATCGATCAACGTTGTGAACGACCTCATCCACTTGCGACTTGGTGAAAGTCACGAGACAAGCTTGAGTGCTATTAGGCAAACCATCAAGACCGTTGACGGTTCCATAGCGATCAGCAGAGTCGCTTGCCAGACGATGCGGGTTCATGTCCGAATCAAACTCATAGCATTTCAAAGAATTGAAGCGAGCTTTAAATTCACCAAGTTGATGAATATCAAAGCAATCGCCCTCACCTTTCATGCGCTGCTCTGCTTCCTTCATTTTTTCTTCAGGAGGCCGATCTGCACCTGTTTCATCGGGTGTGCTGCCAGCACCAGCCAAACGCAAACCAGAGGAAGCGTCTTCTGGGAATACAGAAAGTGCCAACGAACCGGGGTAAGCCGATGCGAGAGCGTTCACCTCAGTAGCAGTTCCGGTTGTAGTTGTCGTACCGGTGGCCGTAGTCGTCGTGGAGATAGTGGAAGCGTCATCGGTCGATTCGGACTTGCCGCAAGCACTGAGCGCTACTGTGGTCGACAAGGCCAGCAGGCTTCTCAGCATAGTTTCCGATACTTTCTTGTTCATTATGCATTCCTCATTCTTCAAATTCACAATCAATAAATCCATCGGATGTGAGGGGATAAGCTTGATGAATTGATATAAGATCCCGCTATAACTAAATTTTTCGAGGACTATTCTGCAAGACGGGCTATCTTTGGAATTTGATAGAAGTGCATTTGGGTGAGTTCGTATTTTCGAATGGAACGCGGTGGAGGCCATCAGACAGGGGACATCATTCGGCTGGTAAAT
>JBGSRE010000557.1:0-23240 GCA_041737755.1 Oligoflexus sp. | reverse complement strand
TCCAAAAACGTGCAGGAGGTTTTCCCCAATCGAGCCTTCCGGAAATCGATGCGCAAGCGAAAGGATCCACTTTACACAGAAGGTATGGAGGACAGCGCACGCAAAGAGCACGGTAGCGATGTATTTCATTTCTAGCAAATGAGACTCCTGGCCACGGGCGAACTTATCAAAAGAGAACAGACTTCTTTGATATAAGGCTTTTACGGTAAACTCTCAAGCAATTTCCTAAGATATCCTGGCTCCCAACCCTGGATTTTTAGCAATTTAACCCTGGAGGAGCTTAGTTAAATTCGTTAGGATTATGGTCTGGCGCAGGATTCGTTTCGCCTCTTTAACCGACGACCGCTAGGTAATTAAAATGAATGTTCTCAGTCTGCATCCCCAGCGATTGGGTTTCTTCCTCAATATTGGATTTGTCTTTTCCATAATTCTAAGTGCCGCTTATGGCTCTTCGATTCTAACAGCGGATCATGTATTCTCCAGCCCCGCACCAATCTTGGGCTTGCTCCTGACCTGCGGGGGACTCAGTCTTTTCCTACGCATCGAACGGGCAAAATTTGTCATGAGTACGATCCTTATCTGCTCTGGCGCCATCTCGCTGTTTTTCCTCTACGATCAGCCACTCAAAGGCTATCTGATCATTTGCCTGCTTTTCCTGAGTGCTTTCTTCCTTCGCGGTATCGAATTGAAAAAGCTATCGAAGCCCTTTGACTTTCGACAAAAATTACTTTTTAGCCTAGTTGCCTTTGCCAGTATCAATTGGATGCTAGTCCATGTTTTCAAAATAGCCTTCAATTCCATTGCCCATATCTCTGTCCTCTTATCGTGTTTGCTCTGTCTTGCTTTCGCTTTTATTGACTTTTACTATTCCAAGCGCCTGAATATCCTCTCACTGGTCCTGCTGTTCTTGACTTGCTTTGTGCTGTTTCTGCCACCTCTGCTGAGCATGCAATCTCATCTTTTGACCGCCAGTCAAGTCAGCCTTGCGGCGCCCATTTACGGGTACATCGCCTTAGGCTTCAAATTTCCACTGAAGCAAAAATTGCTTTCGACCATCGAATCGCTTTTTTTTCATCCCGAAGGGGCCGTCATCGTCCTCTTCCTTATGCTCTGCAGCCTGGGAACAGTCCTGCTCTTTATCCCTGCCAGCTCAGCAACAGGGCAGAGCTTGACTCTCGTCAACGCCGCATTCACTGCTGTGAGTGCTGTATGCGTGACAGGACTGACTGTCCTTGACACAGCTTTGGATTTTACTTTTACAGGACAGTTCTTCATTCTACTCCTGATCCAACTCGGTGGTTTAGGAATCATGACCCTATCTTCGCTCGCAATCTTCCTTATGGGCCAGCGTCTCAGCGTTCAACAGGAGGCGACTTTAGCCAAAGTGGTAGGGCACAAACTTAAAGATAAGATTCAGAACACCCTGCGCCGCATCCTCGTCTTCACTTTCGTGACCGAGTTCCTGGGTGCACTGCTCCTGACTTCCAGCTTTTTGCGTCAAGGTCTAGATTTTGGGGATGCACTCTGGAAAGGTATTTTCACAGCCATCTCAGCCTTTTGTAACGCCGGCTTTGCTCTTGATAGCAGCAGTCTGATCGGCATGCAGAATCAGCCTTTTGTTCTCCATACCTTGGCTCTGCTGATTATCCTGGGTGGACTTTCGCCGGCCTTTGTCCTAGGCATTCCGACCATGCTCCGAGGCAGCCAGATTCCCATCCAAAACCGACTGATCATCTTGAGCAGTATCGTCCTTCTGCTGGGCGGAACGATTCTGATTGGAATCTTCGAATGGAACCATAGTATGGCTCATCTTGATTTCATAGATAGGCTGCATAATGCCTGGTTTCAATCGGTGACGACTCGAACTGCTGGCTTCAATTCCGTGGATATGGCTCTCATGAGCCAACCGACGGCTTTTCTGATGATTGTTTTGATGTTTATCGGTGGTAGCCCAGGAGGAACCGCGGGCGGGATCAAAACCACGACGTTTGGGGTAGCTGTCGCCCTGATCCTGAGCACCATGCGGGGCAAAAGCGAAGTCATTCTCTTTAATCGCCGTCTGCTGCATGATACAGTCTTTCGTGCACTCGCCGTTCTGCTGTTAAGCCTGACCATAGGAGTGGTGGGATCCATAAGTCTGCTCCTATCTCAAGATCTGAATGGTATGCAGGCCGTTTTTGAAGTCTTCTCGGCCTTGGGAACGGTGGGCCTGAGTCTTGGAATCACGGCTCAACTGGATTCGATCGGTAAGTGCATCCTTATGATCTGCATGTTCATGGGACGAGTCGGGCCCATCACGATTTTTCTTTTTGCCCTGGAACAGTCATCGCGTTCTCGATGGGATTATCCAACTGAAGATGTTGTCGTGACTTAAGGAAGAAGATATGACTAAAAAGCAAGTAATGGTGATAGGGCTGGGGCAGTTTGGAATGGGTTTGATCAAAACTCTGGCGAAAAAAAATACTGAGGTTATCGCCATCGACATCGATCCAAAGAAAGTGCAGCAGGCCAGCCCTTATATCGCTCAAGCCCTCTGTTGTGATGCAACGGATGAGGATACGCTTCGCCAGCTCAATCCAGCCGCCCGAGATGTATGCATTTGCGCCACCGGAGATCAATCCAAGGAAGCCGCTATTATCTGCACGGCTTTGCTCAAGCAAATGGGTGCCCGTCGGGTGATCGCTCGTGCCAATGATGAATTGCATGCTCGAATTCTGAGTCTGGTCGGTGCCGACGAGGTGATCAATCCGGAATGGGCCTTTGGTGAGCGCTTCGCCAATCGCGTGATCGATGAAGCCATATTGGAAGAAATGTCTCTTGGATCTGATCTGGTCGTTACTGAATTCAAAACCCCAGTCGGATTTGAGCGCCGTTCCCTACTCGAGCTTAATCTTCGCCGACGCTACGAGATGACAGTCGTAGCGATCCGCAGTGCCGCGACTGGCCAGGTAAAGCTCGCCCAACCCGAAGAAGTCCTACACAAAGGCGATATTCTGGTTGTGGTCTCCAAGATCGGTAGCGTCTCGCGATTGCTTAATGAATCAAAAAGTACGGGAGCTACGTGATGCCGGATTTCGAACGCAAGTTTCGCAAGGGCGTGGTGCTCCTAATCTCTGCGCACTTGGTCTTGGCCTTTTTTACGCTCTACCTCCTTGAATCTTTAGTTCCAAAAGTCCATTTGCCGATCGAGAAACGCTTTCAATTGCGTTCTGATCTTGACAGTATCGCCATCAGTTTGAGCCAAATCCAATCAATGAATGTCGATGAATGGCAAATCAGTTGGACACTCCTCATCCACAAAACTAAAATTGATTTTCAGAAAGCGGGTCTGGAATTTTCATCTCTCACATCTTTAGTGCAAATACCAGCAGATGAAATTGTAAGGAATAAAGCAGCCCTGGCCAACGCTCAGAATTACGTCCTGGAAACAGCTCGCTTGTTCGACAAAGAGTGGGAAAAATCATTTAAAAATTATCGCAATTCGATATTAGGTGGGGGCTGGACGATCGCCCTCATCTCCATTGCTGGATTGCTTTGCCTTGTGTACTTCAATGCCATGATTCAAAGAACCATGATCTTGCCACTCGTGGAGCTGATCAAGTGCATGAATGAATGGAAAGAAGGTAATTCTCTGCGACGTTGTAAAAGCCCCCTGGCAGGGCAAGACGTGCACAGGATGATGGATATTTTGAATGAAACTATGGACGCCAAGCAATTCCCATCCAGAAAAATTAGCCACGACGAGTGAACCTTGGGATGAGGCTTCCCTGGTTCACTTCGACCAATCTCAAAGCTCAGGTGACCCCAAGTTTTCCAGCCAACTCCGTCCAGCGAGCATAGAGCCGATCGACATTTTCCTGAGCCTTCTGCAAACGTGCACTTGCTATCATCAGCTTTTGGGAATGCGAGGTGATTTGCGGATCTTCCACGGAGGCTTGCGCGTCTGCCAGATCCTGTTCGGCATGAAGGATGGTTTCCTCCATTTTTTCGTATTCTTTTTGTTCGTTGTAGGACAGTTTACCCGATTTTACCGGCTTGGCCTTATTAGATTTAGGCATGGCCGGAGCAGCAACTGTAGCTGGCTTTTCTTTGCGGCCGGACCGACCTTCTTGAAGGAGGCTGCGCTCCCATTGTCCATAGTCAGCAAAGGCCGTGATTTGTCCCCCTGGCGCCAGACCGAGAAAATGGGTACAGAGTCGATCCAACAGATAGCGATCATGAGAAACGAGAACAATCGCGCCAGGAAAATCCTCAAGGCTGTCTTCCAGAATTTCCAAAGTATCAATATCCAAGTCGTTGTTCGGCTCATCGAGCAGCAAAACATCGGCTTTTCTTTGCATCAGTCGCGAAATCATCACCCGGGCTTTTTCACCACCCGAAAGCACCCCAACAGTTTGATCCAATTGCTCCGCTTTAAATTGAAAACGGCGAGCCCAGGAGGCGACATGAACGGAACGATCCTGAAAGATCACACTGTCCTGTCCATCAGCCAGCGCTCTCTTCAGCGTCCATTCCGGCTGCAACTGTTCCTTGGCCTGGTCGAAGTACACGATTTCAAGATTGGGGATCACTTGCACCGTGCCTTCATCGGCGCTTTCGATGCCACCCAGGATTTTCAACAGTGTGGACTTACCTGTGCCGTTATCGCCCAAAATTCCTAGTGTCATGCCAGGCGAAAGCACCCATTCCAACTGCTGGAAAAGTGTGCGTTCCCCATAGGCTTTGCTCAGCCCTTTCATCTGTATCAATTGCTTGCTGCGGCGTCCTGAAGCTTGGAAATCAATATTCGCGCTGCTGGTGCTCAGTCGCTGCTTCAGTTCCTGCATCTCGCCCTTCATCCGCATCGCTTCGTCGACCCGAGACTTCGATTTGGTACCACGAGCTTTAGGTTGACGAACGAGCCATTCTTCTTCGCGACGCAAGCGGTTGGCTAAAGACGCCTGGCTCTGCTGCAGATCGTAGAGATAGGCTTCCTTTTTTTCGATGAATTGGGAATAACCGCCCACTTCTACATGCCAACGCCCTGGGTAAGCCGGATGAATTTCCATAATGCGTTGGGCTGTACGATCCAGGAAATAGCGATCATGGCTCACCAGAATCCAGGCAAAACTAGCTTGCTTTAAAAACTCTTCGAGCCAAATAACGGAACGCAAATCCAAATGGTTAGTCGGTTCATCAAAGAGTACAAGATCCGGATTGCCAATCAGGGCTTCACCAATTGCCAAACGCTTGCGCCAACCTCCGGACAGCGTTCCCGCGGTCTGCTCCGGTTCCGGAAAACCTAGTCGACTGAGAATTTTATGGGCTTCAATATAAGCCGTATCATGATCCAGGCCTTCTTTTTCACCGGCCTGGATGAGGATTCCTTCGATGCTCACGTCCTTGGGAAACTGAGGTTCCTGATTGATAAAAGCCATTTTCAGGCCTTTTCGCATCGAGACATTGCCGCTATCGGCTGTTTCGAGACCCTTCAATATTTTAAGGAAAGTCGACTTTCCAGCGCCGTTTGGCCCGATGATGCCGAGTTTTTCATTGTCCTCAACAGCAAGGTTGAGGTCCTTAAAAAGGACCTTGTGACTCATGGATTTTTCAAGGTTTTGACAGCTGATCAAAACGCTCATTCTTCTCTCCTTTTGGCCTAAAACGCAGAAAGGCTGTTCTAACACAGACGCTCGGATGGCAAAAGGTGCCTGATCAATTAAGGTAAAAAAGCTGGCAGAACATAGGATCCGATTCCCCATCATGCATGCCATAATTGCTATATTTCTGCTAAAATAAGATCACCCCTCGCGAGTTTCTCTCGGAAAGGATTCAGCATGCAAGGCTTGAATATTTTAGTGATTTATCTAGTTCTTTTAGGCTGCGGACTGCCTTTCTTCGCAGAGGCCCGGGCCGAGGATGCAGAGGCTAGTCCCGCCACTTTTACTTTTCAATACTCAGGACTGCGCTGGACCGCCAATACCATCAAAAGTACGGATCAAAATGGCGAAAAGACGGAGCAAAGATCCACCTCCCTTTTGACAGCGGATCTGGTCAATTCTATGGTCTATATGACAATCGGCGGTAAATTGAAACTTTATTTCTATCCCTTTCAGGATGGAAATGCCCTGGTTTCAGCCGGATATAAGGTACGCGATGATCTTGAAGTCGGACTTGATTTAGGGCTCAATTCCACGCGAATCGACCAGCCCAAGGAAACCAGCCAGGCCTCGCTTTTCGGAGGCTTTGCCACCTGGTCTCTTGCCTTTCCTACTTTCGTTTTGGAAAATAGTATCGTGCTAGATTCCAGCAGCTTTAAGACTTTGACCACCAATGGCCTTACCGGCGAGGAAGAGACGAGGGAGTTTTCTGGTGCTTTCCTCAAAGTGGAGTTGACCGCCGTCGTGCCCATTGCCAAGAATGCTTCTTATTTTGCTGGCGCTTGGTTTGCCATGGACCATTCGAAAGACAATTCGGTCGACGCGAAACTCAGTTCTTCCCAGTTCGGCATTACGCTCGCCGGACTTCGCATCACTCTCGACTGATCAGGGCGTAAAGAGGATCTCTCTTCTTCTACAGTCGTATCCAGCTCCAATTGCGGCCCGCTCGTTGGCCATCACGACGAAAAGAATGCCAGATCAAGGGATTCTTTTTCGTGCAGCTGCGAATGACTGTTATCTGATCGGCTTGCCATCCTGCTCTTTGCAAACGAAGCGCAGCCAACATTCCCAAATCCAAATGCCATCGATCTCCTGCGCCTTTGGTCGAGGCCCAGGCAAAGTCTTCCTCATTCATTCCGTAAGCACCCTTGCGGAATTGCACGATCACTTCCGGGCCTATTTCAAAACTATCCAAACTGATACAGGATCCTATGGCGACCCGGCACTCCTGAAGAGGAATCTCTTCCTGCTGCAAAATAGCCAATGCTGAACCCAAAATATCCTGGGCCATGCCCTTCCATCCAGCATGAATAGCCATGACAAGGCGGGGGTGATGAATCAGTACGGGAACACAATCCGCTGTTTTCACGGCTATCGTCACACCACGGTCGCGGGTCCAAAGCCCATCGGCTTCCGGATGTTGAGATGGGTCCATGCCTTGCTTCATTTCGACGAGATGAACGCCATGGACCTGATGCAGACTGAAGGCGGCTTTAGGCAATTCATAACTGACGCCTTCGAAACCATGGTGAATGCCTTCTTCAACCCACTGCGGAAGCTTTTGCTCCGTGCTCAGCCAGGCTACTTTTTGAATCCATTGTTCCACGATCCTCGTCATCGATTGGGTCTCGCTTAAAGTTCAGCTTCAGGCTGACGTTTGCTCCGGCTTTTGGATCGCGCTTCCGTAAGAGGTTTCACTCCGTTGATCAAGCGATTCGCCAAGCCCAAAAACTCCAGACTCAATTTGTGACTCGGCTTGAAAAATGGCAGAGGAATGCCTGCACTGTGGCTTTCACGCATGACAACCGATGAACTCAGGTAGGGTTCCAGGATCGTCAAGCCTTGGGCCTGCAGACGTTCAATACCTGCTTTCGGAACTTTCGCTTGGGCCTGAAAATGATTGATAATAATGCCTTCCACCGCCAAATCTGGGCGGTGATCACTGGCCACTTCCATAACGGCCTGCATAACCTGATGAACGGCATCTTCACTGAAGGCATCGCAGTCAAAAGGAATCAAGACCCGATCAGCCGCTAAGAGCGAACTCATACTGTAAAAATTCAGCGAGGGGGGCGTATCAAAGAAAACATCATCAAAGCCCATTCTTTCCACCGCAACATCGATGGCCTCACCCAGCTTAAAAATCTTGTAACGTCCTTCGAGTTTTGGCTGCAATTCCTTTAACTGATCGCCGGCTGGTATCACGAATAATCCGGGATACTCACTTTCATAAATCGTATCCATAAGCGAATCCTGAAACAGTCGAAAACTCAGAGTTGAATTAAAAAAATCAGCTATGTTGTTTTTAACCTGATCCATACGAGAACCGAGCAGATATTTCGAGGAATTCCCCTGAGAATCGAGATCCACGACCAAAACCTTGCGACCTGCTTTGGCAAATGCTGCTGCCAGATTACAGGTGATGGAAGTTTTGCCGACCCCGCCCTTTTGATTGAAAATGGCTCGTTTCATCGGTCCCCCCTTCTGGGAAAGGTGTACGCTTAATTCTTTGTGGCAAGAATGCAGGGTGAGCCGATGTTAGGTCAAGACCGAAAAAGACCCGATGGAACTTACTCGCATGAAGAGAAGCCGCCATCAAGGCTGTTTGGCAAAGAAGGCATAGAGTCCGGAAAGGCCGCAGACATAGGATGCAGCGCCAAAACCAAAGCAAACGCCGACGGCATGCGGGGCAGAATAGGAATGGTGGCGAAAGGCTTCTCTTTTGGCGATATTCGACAGATGGACTTCAGAAAATGGCAATTTTAACCCTGCCAGACGGTCGGCTAAAGCCAAAGACGTGTGGGTCCATGCTCCAGGATTAATCACGGCCCCGTCCCATCCCTCGGAAAGCTTGTCTAAAAATTGACCTTCATGATTGCTTTGGTAGAAGCTAAGTTCAGCCGCTTCGATGGCAAAAACCTGGGCTAAACCAGGGTTCAATCGCCTAAGATCCGTTTCAATACTGACCAAACTTGTCGTACCGTAAATTTCTGGTTCCCTTTGGCCCAGAAGGTCGAGATTCACACCATGAGCAATAAGTATTCGCTTTTTACTGGTCTTCTTCATTCTCTCCCTTGTCTTTCATCCCAGGCTGGCGTTTGTTTGAGAAGGGCTATTCTATTGATGAAAGCCAAAGATGGAAAGGTGAAAGCGGAATAATGGAGAATCAAGCCGCATCCAGGCGATCCAAATTCTGCAGAAGGTGATGGAGAACTGCTATTTTCTTGTCGATAGCTCGGACCCTATCCATAGCATCGGCCATCTTCGGGTCCAGCTGGCGATCGATTTCTTTTTGCGCATCCCGCAGTTCACGAATTTCCGCAAATTCACGCCGCAAAAGCTCATTGCCAGGTGCTGCATAGGCAAGCCGCTCATAAACTTCGAAAGAACTTTGATAGAGACCCTGTCGTCTGGCTAAGCGCGCCCTAGTCAGTTCATCCAAGTCACCCGGCTGCAAATCCGGAGCAGCCCGTTTGACAAAAATTTCCTGCACGGGACTAGAAAAGAAGCCTTTGGCCACTCGGTCCTGAAATTGATCCTGGGCCAGTTCATCTTCCTGACTTTTGGACTTGAGTGCTGTTTCGGTGATTCGCTGGGACTGTTGCTTATGCTGCTCATTGATGCCATCCCAGCCCAAGTATTCTGCATAGTCTCGACGCAAGATGGGAAAGCTTTTAATATTGATGTTATCAATAGCAATCCGTGCTTCTCCATCCTGAAAGTCTTGAACAGCCAATTCTCTGGCTAAACTTTTAGCCTGTGATTCAAAGTTCAAGACCACACAAAGTTTCAAACGAAGAATTTGCGAGCTCAAATTGGTTCGCAGGGACGATGGACTCGCTTCCAAACAATTCCAGGATTCTCGGAAGAAATGC
This sequence comes from Oligoflexus sp., assembly GCA_041737755.1. GTDB lineage: Bacteria > Bdellovibrionota_B > Oligoflexia > Oligoflexales > Oligoflexaceae > Oligoflexus. Next base: position 13,726 of record JBGSRE010000557.1, on the reverse strand, counting down.
TTGCGGAAAAAAAGTTGGGCCAGAAATACTCGCGCGACTGAATAGTTTGGATGTCGCTCTAAACCCTGCATAAGAAGCTGGATGGCCTCTTCCACCCGCTGATGGCGGACTAAAATTTCGGCCACAGAAAAAAACCCACGACCATCTGGCTTCTTTCGAAAATGCTCCAGGGCCACCTGCTCCGATTTAATGAGCTTGGCGGGATCAAGAGCAGCCAGTTGTTCGATGCCAATCATAGGATCCCCGTATTTCAGTTCGCGTCATCCAGCGTGGAAATAGTAAAGACGGCCGGATCCACTGAATAGAGCGCACCCGAATGCAACTGCACACTTAAGTCACTGGAGCTGCCGGCTGGAGGGCAAGCGGCCGCTACTTCAACCGTTATTATTCCACAGGAATCGCTACACCAGTTATCTTTCGGCGTAAGTATGCCCTTGTAACGAGCGGGGGTGAAAACGTCCCCATTGATTTCAACATTAGGATTATCCTTTGGTAAATCGGATCGAAGACCATTCACAATCGGCTCGACACTGATAAAGGGGACCGGTCTTTGACCTGCAACATCACCACCATTATTAAAGGCCTCTGCAACCAAAAATTGCATAAAAAGAGGATCCGTAAGTGGTTGCCCAGCAGCTCCAGCCGGACAAGCAATGCTCTGCGTTGATGTTTGCAGTGTGAGGGACATGGGCGTATCGTTTCCAGCTATAATCGCATTCGAGCAATTGAGCTTGCATAGACCAGGATCCTCCGGCTTGTAGGAGCAAGCCGTTAAGTTGAACAGAAGAGTCGTCGCGATCCATCGTTTCATAAAGTCTCCTCCCCAATTACAGGGCTTGCTTTACCGTTCCGCCTGAATTTTTAATCGATATCGCTGGGATGCCTGAGCTCTTGATCGCAGCAGTTTCTGCCGCTTCATCACTGGTGGATCGACCCGATACGATGGTGGGCGTCACCATAATAAGCAGTTCCGTTTGATTTTCCACAGTTTGGGACGTTCGAAAGAGAGCCCCAAGGATAGGAATATCGGAAAGGAAGGGAACACCCGTGGTGGTCGACGTACGACTCGTGTCATAGATTCCTCCAATGACTCCGGTATCACCACTATCGCGAACCATCTGGGTGGTCAATTCTCGAGTGTTTTTGCTGGCCAAAGCTTCCCCAGTTGAATCACCGGGCGTGTCGCTCTTGATAAGAAGATCCATGATCACCGCACCCAAAGCCGTAATCTGGGGTTTCACATCCAATTGCAAATTGAACTTCACTTCAGCGAGTCCGACAGCTTCGCCTTGGGTATTGCCTCCTCCTCCAGCGGGTGGCTGGCCTGGGACCTGACCGGCAGCGCCGGCTGCAGGACGGAAGAATCGGGAATTACCTGCAAGGATCGATGCTTTTTGACCATCGAGCACCAGCACTCGATTGGACTGCAAGACATTGGTCGTGCCTTTCTTTTCCTCCATTCGGAGTAACAGATCAAGGTCGACGAATTTATTAAGAGAACCAAAGCGAAAGCGACCGACACCAGCCGTATTCGCGGCATTGACTCCGGGATCCACAGCAAAGCTCGAGCCAACTGAATTAGGAAAGTTCAAAGAACCAAATCCCAAGGCCCGACCGGGATCAAAATTGAAGCTATTACCCCAGGCGAGTCCAAAAAAGTTGTTCATGGTTTTCTGCACTTCGACAATGCGTGAGGCAATTTCTACCTGAGGAGTTTCCAGATCGAGCCGTTCAATAATGGCCTTCGCCTTATTGAGGACGAGAGTAGAAGCTTCCATGACAATAGAGTTGGTACGATCATCGGCTTGAATTTTGGTACGAGGGTCTAGCTCAACATCCCGCGACAAAAGGGCGATCAGTCTTGCCGCAACATCTCTGGACACGGCATTGTTCAATCGAAAGACCAGAACTTTGGTGGGAACCCGGCGAATCTCGAACTGCTTGGCCTGCTCGAGATCTTGCATGTATTGCGTCAGTCGCGTGACCTGATCCACTCGGACCACATTTTCGCCAATCCTCACCATACCAAGGCTATAGGTTTCCAGAATAGCCTTGAGGGCTTCATCCCAGGGCACTCCTTTAAAGTGAACCGTGACGGGAGTCCCACCCACAGCACTGGAATAGACAAAATTATTGCCTGTTTCTTCTGAAAAACTCTTTAAAATCAGACTCAATGGAGCATCATAAAACTCCATAAAAATAGGCCTTCCGACATACTGCTGGCCAGCATTTGGATTGCTTTGTCCAGTCATCTCGATGGGCGACGTCATGGGCGAAGACTGACCCATATCAGCGGGAGGCGGAGCTGCCTGTGGCGGAGGTAAAGCTGGCGGCGGATCCGCAAGAGCTTCATCCGTGATGGATATATCCGATACAGGATCAGGTGCTGGAGCTGGGAATGGGATTGGGTCAGGCGGAAGCGCATTGGTTTCCAAAGCCTCCATAGGAACGGTACTCTGGGCATCAATCGAATTGCTTGGCTGGAACTCTTCACTGGCAGGCAAAGGAGCTGCTTCCGCATTTTCCGTCTCGGTCGGCACATTCTGAATAACGGCATTGGTCGGCTCTTCTCTTGATTCCGCTTCGTTCTGCTTTTTCTTGCGGTTTTGCAAAGAGCTCATGGCGTTGGAAGTTTCTTCCTCTTCCTCTTCTTCAATTTCCTCAACTTCAGCAGCAGAATCCAAATCATCCTGGCCGACTGAGCTTAGGGAAAAAACTTCGATATGATAGGCCGCCCGTTGCTGACGGGAACGATTTTTGCGATCAAAATCCTCAGGCAATCCCTTGTCATCCAGTTCATCTTCGCGAGAAGAACGGAGAATCTCCTTGATCGGCCTCAACGCAGTGGGTTCTTCACGAAACAGAGTGCCCCGCGCATGGCCTATTTTCAGCGGTCCACCGGGACTTATCTTTGGCACCTGGCGCAGGGGGGCTTCATTGCCTGCTACAAGGCTAATGGCTTTTTCCTTGACGACCCGAACCTGCGCCTCGCTCGAATTGAAGTATTGCTCCGGAATCGGATAGATCAAAAGGATACGACCATCACGGGCATAGAATTGAGGAAGTATCGCATCGCGGTGGGTGAGCACCACATCAACGACGCCTTTGTCCTTATACTCGCGCATGCGAACATAGGCGACGGGTGATCGAAATTCACTGGAATTGATGTCCCAATGAATTTTGCGACGTAAACGGGTCTGATAAAAGCGCAGCACAACTTCCAGTTGCTGAGCTCGATTGGTTTCCTCGAAAACTTCAAAATCAGGATTGCCCTGACTGTAGATTTCCACTTTAAGCTGACGTTCTTTTTCGGCAATTCGATAACCGACCCAACTCAAGAGGCTGGCAGCGGGCTCGATCTCTTCTGGGTTTGCTGGAGCTTGATTATCCGCCATCACTGGGGCAGCCGTGGAAGCAGAATTGGCCATTGCTGGAGGGGTGACAGGCGCTGATTGCTCAATAAAGTCTGGAGGTACTTGCTCCGAACCTATTCCCACCGGATCGATATCACTAACGGCATCACCTGGAGGCAGTCCATTGCTTATCATGGCTGCAGATTCAGCGGCTGCAGCATCGGCAATCGGGTCACCTTCATCGGTAGGAAGAACATTGCTGGCAAATTCATCGGTACTGGTCAGTGCCGTAGGATCATTGGCCATGCTTTCCTGGCCCAATTCCTCGCTGAGCGCGGTCGGATCCATGGGGAAGTCCGGATTCGGCTGATCGGCGAGCGCTTCATTATTCGCCTCATCGCCAAACATATTTTCTTTCACGGTCTTTTGGCTAGCTTCATTAGCAAAGTTTTCTTTGCCTCTATTGCTGTCAAGAAAGTCCGCTTCATCACCTGAATTAACGAAACTCCCTGGATCGCGTTCGATCGTGCTTTCAATGGCGAGATTGGCATCCTCCTCGCTGATTTCCAAATCATTGATCTCTGCTTCTTTCAGACCTGACGACCTTGTGTCGACAGACTGACAGCCCAAGCATCCCCACAAGAGAAATAAGCTCAGACTTCGCATCTTTGTTTTACCGAATCGCATTTCACAATCCTCCTGAACTCAGTCCCTTCTTGAAAAAGGAGCTGAACTTCTCAATTAGCGGGACCTTTCACAGGCTGAACTTCTGGACTCACAGGGTTCAGTGGAGCGCCATCGGCACCCGTCCTGACTGGGGCAAGGCCTCCTCCGCCAGCTGCCATCGGTACGGCGGCCGACTGCGGAGGGACGACCAAGCCAGGGAAAGACTGCGGAGGGATGACTAGGCCCTGCGGAGCGACGACCTGCGCAGGGAAGGCCTGCGGATTGGCCATCACCTGGCTTAAAGGCACCAAGGCTCTTGGTTTATTACTATCGGGATTCATAAAAATGGGATCTTTGCCTGGCTCCAGCTTGATGACACCTTTTTCAGCCTCTTTGGCAATGCCGATTTTCATAGTCACATCTTCGTACTCACGCACTCCATCGGCGCGAAGTCGATACAGGCGAGCGACAAGCTGATCGCGTTTAATACTCAAAACTTTACCAGAAGAGATCGGATCACCTTCTTTCACGACCACACCTTCATTCTTTGGTGTTAATACTACAGCTCGTGTTTGGCCGGAGGACAGTTGCCACACTCCTTTAATATTCAAATCACTTAGCGGATAGCGCTGCAAGGGGCTGGTGATCGCAATCTCTTTGCCCATCGGGTTGAATCCTTGCGTGCCATCTCCCATCGCTGGATCCATCGAAATCTCTGGCTGCATAAACGGATCTGGCCTTCCAAAAGAGGCGTAGCTATACTCTCCCGATGGCTCCATGATTTCGCGAATTTTAACCGACCTTCCCACATCGATCATCGGTTTGGCCGGAGTGCTTTCCCAATCTTCTTCGACTTGCTCCAGATCGACTTGATTGAGATCAAGCCTTTCCGCTGGTTTCTTCGGCTTTTTTCCTTTGCCACTGGCTTTCTCTGCGCCAGAGACCGGCTTCGCGTCGGTTGCTGGCATCGAATCAGCCGCTCGTGCTGTCTCAATGAAGGACAGAAGCAAAAAGAAAATGCCAAGCTTCCAAACCATCTTACATCCCCTTGAACAGAATCAACTTTGCGCTGCTTTCCAAAACCGGAGCTTCACTCTGTTTTTTACTTGGATCAAGCTGCGACGGCGCACTGAATTGAATATTGCGAATATGAGTAAGATTGGGCATATGAACCAGCCGATCCAAAAATCGCATAGTCTGAGGAAAAGGTGCCTGCAAGACGAGGTCAACCGGAATCTCTTTGTATTCCAAAGCGGGATTCGGCTGCACTTCAACTCCTGGGGTAAATTTGGCGATTTTCACGTTCATTTCCTTTTCCAAATTGCCAAGGGAGCCCAGAATGGAATCCATCTCAATACGATCGGGAAGAATTTGCTTGGCTCGCTGAAGTTCAACTTCAATTTCTGAAAGTTTGGCCATGAGAGAAGGAAGTTCGGCAACTTTTTGTTTCGCGGCTTCAAATTTCATTCGTTCATCATTGACTTCGGCTTCAACCTGCACGCGACGAGCCTCGAGGGCCTCTCCCTGATTGATCCAGGTATTGAGGGCCGGCAAAAGCGCTACAAGGGCGACCAGCGCATAGCGCATTTGCCTTTTAGCATTGCGATATTTGTCGATAATATCTGCTAATTCCATAGATCCCTCAATTCATACTGGCTTGACCATTACGGCGAAAATCGTCGATAAACTGACTGAACCGACCTGAATTCTCCGTATCTTTTCCACTGCGTTCCCGTGAATTCAATTGCAGTTTGAAAGTCACATTATCCAAGGATTGAGCCCCATTTTTTTGCGTCGAAATCTGTGAAAAATTAATAGCGACATCGCTAAAAAAGAGTTGGGTGCGAAGGTCTGATTTTTCATAGGATTGATTCTGCGTCGCCCGCAAAGCCATCATAAACTCAGCAATTTGCACATTGCTCTCGGCGCCACCAGAGATCTCAATGATGAAAGGATATTCGCCTCCACCATAAAGCGAAGCAGCTGGAGGCGGCACCACTTCTGCAGGAGCCGACTGGCCGGGTGCGGGAGGCGGCGGCGCGACTGCTGGATTTTCCGCCTTTTTATCGAGGAAGGCCAGTGATGTCAGCCACACGCCAGCAGGTTTCAGATTCTGAATATTTTCCAAAAGAATTATGGGTAAAAAGCGCACAAGTTTGGATTCGGTAATGCGCTTCAAGGAGATTTTCTTCGATTCCAACTGTACGATTTTTGAGTTCAAGCTATTGAATTGCTCAACATCGGCGATTAACGACTGGGTCTCTGCAGCCATACGATTCTTATCTGCTTCTTGCAGCGCAATTTCTGCTTCGATGCTGCTAACATAGAAGTAGACTCCGCCCAAGCTCAAGAGCAGGGCTATCAAGAGTACAGAAAGATCGGGAATCCACCAGTAGGGATTCTCGAGTTCTTCAACAGGCGTGAGGTTAATCTTAATCACAGAAAAGTGTTCCTCTTAGCCAAAATCATTGAAATCGCGCAAGCCCAAACCCACACAGATACCAAAGAGCGAACCTTGGGTCATGATATAGTCCATATCGATACCCGAAGGTTTGATATCAATCCTTTGAAAGGGGTTGATAACCTGTACGGGTGCCTTTAGAACCGAAGAAATCGTCGAGCCCAAATCGATCGTGCTCGCAGCTCCCCCCGATAGAAAAATATGGTCTACCTTTTCAAAGCGACCACTCATTTCCTCACTTTGGAAGAAGCTTAGGGTGGTATTAATCTCTACAGCTATCTGATCATTGATCTCTTGGATGGCGGGACGCACGCGATCGGCGATAGCCTGATCACCCATGGATGCAGATATTTTCAAAGCCTCGGCATTGTCAAAATCTACCCGCAAGTTTTCGGAAATACGCAGGCTGATATCATTGCCACCCGTAAAGAATTCACGAGAAAACAGAAATTCGCCATTATAGAGGAATATGACTTGAGTTGAAGAAGCCCCGATATTCACCGCCATTGTCAGAGCATCGGCCACCGGATAATTGTGATCAAACATGTTCGCCATGCAGAAGACATCGCAATCGGTGATGCCTACCTTAAGAGTCATCCGATGGATAAGCTCCACATACTGCTCGATGGTTTCGATTTTAGCAGCGACCAGAATGAAAGATCGCTGCCCTTCATCGACAAAGGCTGACGTGATTTCCTGGTGCCGGAAATACATTTCATCCAAATTGGAATGGAATTGCTGCTTGGCCTCTTCATAGAGTGCTTCGTCTGTGTCGGAATCATCGTCAAGGCTGACCGTGACCCGCTTGATCAAGGTCGATACCCCTGAAACAGAGATCGCCACACGGCGATTTTTAGTTGCGATATTAATCCGCTCCAACAATTTTTTGAGAGCTTTAGAAACGACTTCGGGCTCGCGAATAATACCCGATTCGATCGCTCCGCGAGGGAGGAGCTCGATACCCAAGTTGTGCAGCTTTTTTTGCTGTCCTCCAGACATCTCGATCGCTTTGATCGAAGACGATCCGATGTCAATGGCCAGCAAATGTTTTTTAAATAGCATGCCGTTGCCTGAAGGTGACAATGTTCTAAGGCCCTGTGCGGAAAATGCACAACTGGCCATGATGGCAAACTTGCTCGCGTCCCTCATGGACGGTTTTCAAGTTTTCAATTTCGGACCACTTCCAGGTCCTTTGGGGAGGCTTTTCGCCAGCTTTCCTGCAAGTCCGCAGAAGCCGAAAGACCGACCTGGTCAAGAGATGAAGTAGATATCAATCATTATTGTTCCACTGACACCCTTGCCTGTCAACGAATGCACGGTGTCAAGATTTTGTTACTGATCGACATGATCTCGAAATTCCTGTGTATTCCTGGTAATTATGGGAGCTGCGATAAGAGCCGGTGATGAGGATATCGACAGGTCACCGGCAGCTTGACGTAAAACCCTAGGATGCCTCTGTTTACCTCCCCTAGAAGAAGGATAAGTGCATGCTTTGCGAAACCATTCTTGACGCGATTGGCAATACCCCCTTGGTGCAGCTGCATCGAGTCAGCAGCAATTTGGCCTGTAATCTCTATGCTAAGTGCGAATTTTTAAACCCAGGCGGCTCCGTCAAAGATCGAATCGGCTACCGTATGGTTCTTGACGCAGAGAAGCAGGGACGGATCAAGCCAGGCGATACTTTGATCGAGCCTACGAGCGGCAATACCGGGATTGGCATTGCTTTGGCGGGAGCTGTCCGCGGTTACCGCGTTATAATAACAATGCCAGAAAAGATGAGTCGCGAAAAGCAGATCGTCCTTGAGGCTCTGGGCGCTGAAATTATACGAACCCCAACGGAAGCGGCTTGGGATTCTCCAGACAGTCATATTAGTCTTGCAAAGCGACTTCAAAAAGAGCTGCCGAATGCCCATATTCTCGATCAGTATGGCAACCCTTCCAATCCTCAGGTTCACTATGACACAACAGCCGATGAGATCCTTAGGGACCTTAATGGCAAAGTAGACATGGTTGTCATCGGCGCAGGAACCGGCGGCACGATCACGGGTGTGGCGCGGCGTATTAAGGAAGTTTGTCCCGACTGTATTATTGTCGGCGCTGACCCAGAAGGTTCCATCCTCGGCGGTGGAACAGACATTTCCTCCTATAAAGTCGAAGGCATCGGCTATGATTTTGTGCCCAATGTGCTCGATCGCAGCTGCGTCACGACCTGGGTAAAAACTAACGACCGCCAGTCCTTTTTGCTCGCACGTCGATTGATCAGGGAAGAGGGTCTCCTCTGTGGCGGCTCCGCTGGGTCAGCGCTCTATGCGGCTCTAAAAGAAGCAAAGAAGCTGAAGAAAGGCCAGAATTGTGTGGTTCTGCTCGCCGACGGTGTGCGCAACTACATGACCAAGTTTGTTGATGACAAATGGATGCAAGATAATAACTTTTCAGGCCCCTCGGCTTTGGAAGGTACCGTGCAACTGCTCGTGGAAGCCAAACCCCAGCGCAGTCTCATCACTGTCAATTCCGATGAAAGTGCGGCTAAAGCGATCGAATTGATGCGCAGTCAAGGCATTTCGCAATTGCCTGTTCTCACTAAAAATTACCTCGTGGGTATTCTAACTGAAGATCATTTGCTGCACTTCTTAAGTTCCACCGATGGCACCGATGAAAAAGTTGGTTCCATCATGGAACGTTCGGTTCCCACCGTGGAACTCAGCACGCCTATCAGTTCCCTGCAGGGAGCGATCATGAAGTCCGGCTTGGCCATAGTTCTGGATAAGCAAAATCATCCTCTGCACATCCTGACTAAAATTGACCTTGTCGAATGGATGTCAAAGAAAGTCTGAGTTTGAAATGGCCGGACTTGCCTGAGTCCGGCTTGAGCATTGCTATAGTTTTCGGCCAATATTTGTAAGCAAAGCCCGACTGTTCTGGCAATTTCTTGCCTTCGAAGAACACTATCACACACGCTTTCTCCACTTCTGGCTCCAAGTGTTGACTTAGACTTGAGTCTGTTAGCTGATTTGCTAAGGTAAACTCGGAAATTGCTCTTTCAAGGAGACGTATATGAGATTGCCTTTTTTCATTTTGGGAGGGCCTTTGCTTTGGCTGGCGATGCCTGCCCCTGCTCAGGCCCAATCGGTCCCCGATTACTTCGAAATTACCGATATCACTGTCAATGGAGCGGGATGCATACCCGGCAGCGTTGCAAAAAATGTTGCTGCTGACAAACTCAGTTTCTCCTTAGTCTTCCAGAACTACATAGCAGAACTCGGTCCCTATCTGAATCCGAGTGATGCTAGGAAAAGCTGTCAGCTGAATATTACTCTGAAAATTCCTGCTGGCTGGAGATTCGCCATCGCTTCCTTTGACTACCGAGGCTACCTGAATCTGGACCAAGGAATTTCGGCTGAACACAAGACCAGCTATTACTTTCAAGCGTTCGACAAAACCGGAGAGTTTAGTTCTACTAAAGTTGGCCCCGAACAAAAGGACTTCCGTTTTCAACAGCAGGTGGGCCTCAACGAAGCCCTCTGGTCACCTTGCGACAGCAAACGATCGCTCAATATCAAAACGGCCATTCGACTTTGGAATACTGATCGCACAAAGTATCCAAACGCAGCCGGCGTGATGGGCACCGATGCCATTGATGGTCAATTCCAAGATCAAACCTGGAAAGTTGCATGGGGCCGCTGTCCTTAAGAGGCTATATCCTCCGAATCTTCCTTGTTAGTAAGAAAGATGGTGAGCACTCGTGTTACTCAGGATGACACGAAAGCTCACCCTCCTCTAGAACTTAAAAACCCTCCATTGTTCCGTAAAAATGAGCATAAACCATCGGCTCTTTGCCCATCATGGGACAAGAAACTTCTTTAACTAAAATTTTATAACTGATATCAAACCAAGACATCCAAAACAGAATTGAGGGGGGCAAGAGAGCCATGAGTGAGCTGGTTTTGAAAACACCGTTAGAGATGCTTTTTGAATGGGAAAAGAAACAACCCAATCGGATTTTTTTGCGTCAGCCACTGCAGGGTTTGTGGACGGAATACAATTGGGCCGAAGTCGGTCGTCAGGTTCGCCGAATGGCCCAGGTCCTTAGAGATCTTGGCTGTCAGAACGGGGATCGCGTAGCTCTTCTATCGAAAAATTGCTCGCATTGGATTATCGCTGACCTTGCGATTATGATGGCTGGCTGTGTGAGTGTTCCTCTTTATCCCACTCAGCAGGCCGACTCGATTGAGTACGTTCTGAAACATAGTGAATCAAAAATAATCTTTGTTGGAAAATTGGATCAATGGCAAAAAATGGAGAGTGGAATTCCCGCAGGAATTCCTCGGATAAGCTTTCCCTATCCGGACCCCATGACAGCCGACTACAATTGGAATGATCTGTTGAAAGCTGGCAAAAGCATGGAAGGCCAGCTCATTCCCCATCTGGATCAATTGGCGAGTATCATCTATACCTCGGGCACCACAGGCTTTCCCAAAGGTGTCATGCACAGTTTTCGCACGATTTCGTATGCAGCCCAAGGTTATCGCGAAACATTTAAATTCGGTCCGGATGATAAGTTTTTCTCTTATCTGCCTCTCTCTCATGTGGCTGAGCGCGTCCTGGTAGAAATGGTTGGTCTTTACTGCGGCACGACCATTAGCTTCGCCGAATCGCTGGATACTTTCGCCCAGAACCTTCGCGATGTTTCACCAACAGCGTTCTTCTCGGTGCCACGTCTTTGGAAAAAATTTCAGTTGGGAATTTTGGAAAAAGTTCCGCAACAGAAATTGGATCGCCTGCTGAGTATTCCTATCGTGGCAGGCCTAATCAAAAGAAAAATTCGCCAGGGTCTGGGTTTGCAAAACGCCCGATCCATTGGTTCTGGAGCAGCGCCTATCGCCCCCAGTTTGCTCCAATGGTATAAGAAGATTGGTATCGACATCATGGAAGGTTATGCCTTAACCGAAAACTTCGGTTACGCAACAGCTAATCACAGGGGACTCAATCAATTAGGAAGTGTCGGTCCAGCTCAGCCTGGTACGAAATTAACGATCGACGATCGCGGCGAGATCTGGATCAAAAATGGTGCCGCCATGCTTGGTTACTACAAGGATCCAGCAGGCACTGCCGAAGTTCTCTTTGATGGCAGCATTCGGACGGGAGATATGGGCGAAGTCGACAAGAATGGTTTCCTTAAGATCACAGGTCGCCTCAAAGAAATCTTCAAAACCGATAAAGGCAAATATATCGCCCCAGCTCCTATTGAGAATTTCTTCCTGGCTGACAATCCTTACATTGAACAGCTGTGCGTCACGGGTGATTCCTTGTCCAATCCAGTCGCTCTTTGTGTTTTGACCGAATCGGCGCGGAACCAACCACAGGACTTGATCCTGCGAGAATTTTCCGCTTCGCTGCTGCGACTCAATAAAAAGCTAGAGAGTCATGAACGCATCGATCGCTGCATTCTCATTCAAGAAGAATGGACCGTTGATGCAGGTATGATGACGCCCACACTTAAAGTAAAACGTCATCAGGTCGAAGCCAAATACCGTGGCGTGATTTCCAAAGCCGTTTCGGCAAAGGAATCCATAGTCTACGAACATTCTTTGTCGTAAAGGGAATGGCTCCGTGCAAGCGGGGCCTTCATTCAAGCAAAAAAAAGATCCCCCGAATAACAGGGAATCCTCAAGACAGTAGTATTACAAGTGAAGCATGGCATCCATACTTCAGTTGCCCATACATAGACATCAGTTCAGGACGGATTGATCCGCACCCTTTACTCCACCGATAAATCGATAGATAGGACGGAAACAGGAAAATTTCAGGGGCGAAGCCAATTGCTTTTGGACCGCACCCTTGCTGGCCGGGACATCGACAAACATTTCTCGAGCCAGGAACTGGGGATGACGAATCACCTGATCCAGACTCAGCACAGGTTCCACGCAAACATCCAACGCCGAGAAAATCGTCAGCCATTCATCCATAGTTTTTTCTTGAATTTTGGTCTGAATTTCGATTTTCATCGATTGAATCGAATCCGTCCGGGTCATGTCCGTCATCAGAAGTTTAAGGCAGCCGATCGTTTCAAGAAAGCCTTTTAAAAACTTCGGCTCCAAACCACCGACGCTCAGATACTTTTGATCCTTGGTTTTGTAATAGCCATAGAAGGAAGCACCATTCAAGACTGTTCCTTCCCAACTTGGATATTGCCCTGCGCCGAGCGCCATGGAAGTCCAGAGTCCCGAGAGCATCAAGCTGCTATCGGTGATACTGATATCGATCGCCTGGCCTTCACCAGTTTTTTCCCGGTGATAGAGAGCGGTCAAAAGCCCGAACAAAGTATGGAAGGACCCAGCCAGATCACAGACAGGACTGCCGTGAATCACAGGTCCACCAGCCTGGGTGCCAGTCATCGTTGACAGACCACTGAGAGCCGCATAGTTGATGTCATGCCCCGCCCGGTCTTTAAAAGGTCCTGTCTGGCCATAACCTGTCAATGAGCAATAGATAAGACGAGGGTTGACGGTCGCTAGACGTTCGTAGTCGAGGCCCAATCGAGCCATCACCCCCGGACGAAATTGCTCGACGATAACATCGTATTCTTTGACCAACTCTTCAATCTTTTTCCGCGCCTCGGGATCCTTGAGATCGAGGATGACGGATTTTTTTGATCGGTTCAAGAACGCATGCGTGGTGCTGACACCTTTGACAAAAGGAGGCATGATGCGACTCATATCCTCACGATCAGGCGCCTCCACACGCAAGACATCAGCCCCCCAGTCGGCAAGGTACATCGTTGCAAAAGGACCAGGCAAGAGACTGGTAAAGTCTAAAACCTTGAGATCACGAAAGGGCTGCATTCCGAACTCCTCTAGAGCTGCATCTGACGGGCGATGACGGTCTTCATGATTTCATTGGCACCGGCATAGATCCGACCGATGCGAGCATTCAGAAACATCTTGCTGATCGGATATTCCTTCATATAGCCATAGCCACCATGCAGCTGCAGGCATTCATCAATCACCTTACAGGCCAAATCCGTAGTCCAGTATTTGGCTGCACAGGCTTGTTCGGGGCTGACCGTTCCATTGTTTTGCTCTTCGATCAAGCGATCGACATAGACCTGGGCGATATCCGTTTCAGTCGCCATTTCTGCCAGCTTGAACTGTGAGTTTTGAAATGAACTGACCGGCTTGCCAAAGACGTTGCGTTCCTTCACATATTTAATCGTCGTCTCCAATGCACTGCGGCAGTTGGCGACAGC